>JAXHNP010000008.1 GCA_034520365.1 Desulfobacterales bacterium | reverse complement strand
ATACTTGCGGGTAGCCTCACTTTTTGACAGTTCCTTTTCCATCGACTGGCTTGCCGAGCTTACCGGCAAAAGAATCACCCTTCTCATTTCCGAGCTGGAAGAAGCCAGGAAGGAAGGCCTGATTTCGAACAAAAGCCCGGGCATCTATGCTTTCCAGCAGAAAGCGACCCAGAAAAAATTCCAGGTCGCCCTCGAGCCCAGGCAAAAACACAATCTGCTGGAGCAGATTTCAAAAATGCTGCTCAGTGATTTCCCAAGGGATATCGAAAACGAGAGCGAACCCATCGCCCATCAGCTCCTGGAAATCACAAACAGCTTTGAAGGCTGCCGCTATCTGATGCATGCCGGTGACGTGCACCTCCACAACTACAATCAGGAAATGGCGTTTAAATGTTATTCCAAAGTGCTGGGAGACCTCTCGGATAAATCGGGAAAAGCCATAGACGACGTCTTCATTGATACCGCCATCAAATTCTCCAAAATATCCACTGCCCAGCAGGATACGGACAAGGTCCTGGGCATCCTGAACACCGCCCTTGAAAGGGCCGAGACCAGCGGCGACCAGCGGTGCCAGGCGCTTATTGAAATGCATATCGCCAAAAATGAATGGCTTAAAACCAAATACGACGAAGCTTTGAACCATTTTGAAAAAGGATGGGCGCAGGCTAAAGAACTCGACGACCCCAAGCTGAAGCGGGCGGCCAGCACCTTCAGTACCTTTTTCCTGTTCTGGCAGGGACGGTTTAAAGAAGCTATTGAAAATTATGAGAAATCGGTTCCCGACATAGACCGGTACCCCAACGGGGAGTTTCCGCTGCTTGCCGCCCTTACGGTGGGCTTCTGCTATGCCCAGACCGGCCAGGTGACCCAGGGCCTGGGCATGCTTTACGCCATCCGCAGCCACTGCATCGAAAAGGGAGACATGTACCTTGCCGCCTATGCCTCGGGCAACATCGGCGAGATCCTGCTGAGGACCCACCGAATCGACGAGGCCATCTACTACCTGACCCTTTCGGACAAAGAAGCCCAGAAAACGAACAACAACTGGGTGTTGATCACCGTTCAGCTGTTTTTGGCCTACAGCTACTATCTGAAAGGCAAAAACCAGCTCTGCCTGAAACACCTGAGAAACTTTATCAATAAAAGCAATGAAGTTAAAATCAGTGTCAACATATACCCCTATCAGATCTCCCTTGCCATGGCCATGAGAAAAGGGGAACTCCCCTCTTTTGACGAATTGTCGCTAAACAGCATGGTCCGGAAGTATACCCTTGGCAAAAACATCTTCATGAAGGGAATCGGCTACCGATACCAGGCCTTTATGCAAATGGAGGAAAATGCGGGAACCAAAAAAGTCTGCCATTCCCTTAACCAGTCCATCCAGTGCCTGGAAGAATCCGGGCAGTGCATCGAACTGGCCAAATCCCGCCTGGAACTGGCCCGGATCAAACTCTCAAGCGGAGAGAAGGGGGAAGCGCGCCAGCTCGCCGAAAGCGGTGCCGGCGCCCTGTCGGAACTGAATGAAAACCTGATTCCGGACGACCTTGTCAGCCTCATTGAAACCCGGCCCAAGCGGGAGAACCTGTTAAAGGAAATATTGAAACTCGGCCAGGAGATGGTGGCCATCAATGACAACAAGGATCTGATCCAGTACATCATCTCAACTGTCAACAAGATTACCGGTGCCGAGCGGGGCGCCATCTTCCTCTGGAACAAAGACAAAACCAGCCTGCAGCTGCGGGGCTCCAAAAACCTGACCTCCGCCCAGATCACCCACCCGGAATTTGCCTCATCCTACCAGCTTATTGAAGAAGTGGCGAAATCGGGAAAAGGCTGCATAAAAAATCTGGATGCAATGAACTCCGGCCACGATTTCTCCTGTCAGCCGCTCCGGTCCAGGATTTGCGTCCCCCTGATTTTGAGAAAACACATTATGGGGGCGCTTTACCATGACAACCGCCTGTTAAACAGCGGTTTTCAAAAATCCGACATGGGGATCCTCGCTTACTTTGCAGCTATGGCTGCTTTTGCCCTGGATAATGTTCAGGCCTACCAGGAGGTCAAAAGACTCAACAAAACACTTCGCAAAGAAAAGCAGTATTACCAGGAGGAACACAACAACTCCTTAAATTTCAAGGGAATTGTCGGAAAAAGCCCGGCCATTGCCGAGGTTATGGAAAAAATAACCCAGGTCGCCGATACCGGCGCGACGGTGCTTATTGAAGGGGAAACCGGTGTGGGCAAGGAACTGGTGGCCCGGGCGGTTCATGATTTAAGTCAAAGAAAGAAAAACCCCTTTATCAGCGTCCATTGCAGCGCCCTGCCGGAAAACCTCATCTCCAGTGAACTGTTCGGACATGAAAAGGGCGCATTTACAGGGGCCCAGAAAAAGCGCACCGGCCGGTTTGAACTGGCGCACCACGGCACCCTTTTTCTCGATGAGGTTGGAACCATTTCAACAGATACCCAGATCCGCCTGCTCCGTGTGCTGCAGACAAAAGAGTTCGAGCGGGTGGGCGGGACGGAGACCCTGCGCTCGGACTTCCGGCTGATTGCCGCCACCAACAAGGCGCTTGCCGATCTCGTCCAGTCGGGGCATTTTCAATCCGACCTGTATTATCGGATAAACATTTTTCCCATTCACGTCCCGCCGCTTCGGGAAAGAAAAGAAGATATCCCGCTGTTGGCAGAGCATTTCCTCCACATCTTTGCCAACAAGATGGCAAAGGACATCAGGGGCATCTCTGAGAGTGATATGGCCAGGCTGCAGGAATACGAATTTCCTGGAAATATCAGAGAATTACAAAACATCATCGAACGCGCCTGCATACTGAGCACCGGGGAGAAACTGCGACTGCCTGAGTTCAAAGCCAGCGAAGTCACCGATTGTGAACAGCGAAAAGCGATAACCCTTCAGGAAAACGAACGGCAGCATATCCTCTGGGGGCTGCAGCAAACCAACTGGAAAGTCCGGGGGAAAGGCGGCGCCGCCGAGCTCCTGGACATCCATCCGTCCACCTTGACCTTTCGCATGAAAAAATTAGGCATTCAGCGACCCGGCTGATCGCCGGAGTCCCTCTCCTGATTCCGGCCGGACAACACATAACAAGGCCCCTGCTGCCTCGGCAGCAGGGGCCTTGTGGATTTCAGGGCAAAAGGATGCTGCCGTCAGGGGATTTCATTGCCCAAAATGGTAACCTGAGAATCAAAATAAGTTCCGCCCGTAGCTGTCTCCACCGCAAAACGCGCACCCGGCACCTGCCGCTCCCCGGCTTTGCCCATCAGCTGCCGCGCCGCCTCCACAAGCAGGGACACACCGCCGCCCGCACCTATATGCCCTTTGGAAAGCATCCCGCCGTCGGTGGTACAAGGGATACGGCCTCCCGGCCAGGTGTCGCCCCTGGCAAAAATTTCTCCGGCCTGGCCTCTTTCGCAAAAACCCAGCTCCTCGAATCCAAGAATCTGAAAAATGGGATAGGAATCATAGATTTCGGCCACATCGATGTCCTCCGGACCGATGCCGGCCTCTTCAAACGCCTCTTTGGCGGCCTTTGCCCATGCAAACCGGGTGATGTCAGGCTCCTGGGAATAGACAAAATGGGTGACCAATCCCCCCTCTCCCAGCACATAGGCGGGCTTTTCCTTCAAATCCTTTGCCCGCTCCGCACTTGTCAGGACAAAGGCCGAACCACCGTCAAAGAGCATGTTGGACATTTTGGCCCGTAAAGGCGTGGAGAGCATTTTGGAGGCCATTACCTCTTCAACGCTCAGGGGTTTGCGGAAATAGGCGTTGGGATTCAACTCGGCCCACTTGCGGTTGGACACGCAGACAGCGGCCATTTGCTCATCGGTGGTCCCGGTTTCATATTGGTACCGGGTGGTGCTCAGGGCCGCAACAACTGAATAGTGCTGTCCAAAAGGCACTTCCCATTCAGGCGAGGTCCCGGCTGTGGCAAAAAGATCAATGCCGGCCTGCAGATCCACGCCGGTGCCCAGCCGATCCGCATGAACATATAGCACATTTTTGGCGGCTCCGGAATAAATCAGGCTGGCGGCCATCTGCAATCCGCAGCTGCTGCTGGCGCCGCCGGCAAAAATCTGGCAGTTTTTTCTTGCGTTCCAAAGCCCGAGCTCCTCTACGACCCGGGCGGTAACCATCTCCGTGTTAAAGGCCGCACTGTACAAGGCGGCTGTCGGCATGACATAATCAATATCATCCTTTGACAGCCCGGAATCCTTGATTGCCTGCCTGGCCGATTCGATGGCGTGATAGATAGTTGGCGTGTCCTTGTGACGGCCGGTCGGCACCTCCCCTATTCCAACAATCGCCACCTTACCTTTTAATTTGCTCATAAAATTCTCCTTGCGTCTCAAGATGTTAAAGCAATAATTGCTGTCCTGCGCTTTTCACCGGCATTATTTTTGGGAGCCCATTTCATAAAAATTTTGCCCTTTTTCCGCCAGTTCCGCAATCAAGGGGCAAGGTCGGTACCTCTCGCCGTACACGGCATGAAATTTTTCCAGCCTGTCCCTGACATTGTCTAAGCCCCATTTGTCGGCATAACGCAGGATCCCGCCTTTGTGGGGGGGGAAGCCGCAGCCATAAACCATTGCCAGGTCCATATCCCAGGGCCGGTCACAGATTCCTTCCGCTATCATGAAAGCCGCTTCGTTTATGGCCCTTGCCATCATCCGGTCCAAAAGCGCCTGCTTATCAACATCAGCCGCCTCTTTTGGACTCACCCCGTTTTCCTTTAAATGACTATCAATCAGTTCCTGTATTTTGGGATTCGGGACCGGTTTCTTATCCGAATAGTCATAGAACCCGGCCCCGGTTTTTCGGCCGAAAAAGCCGCTGTCAAAGACCTTCTGATGCAGTTCGGAGAGCTTCCAGCGCTCGCCGAAGGCGCCCTCGAAATTTTTGGCCACATGATAGCCGATATCAATCCCGGTCAGGTCGTTTAATGTCAGGGGCCCCATGGGCATTCCAAAATCGGTTAACACACGATCCACAACGTTCATGGGATAGCCCTCTTCCAGCATGAAAAAGCATTCATTCATCAGGGCATTCAACTGGCGGGAGACATAAAAACCCGGCCCGTCATTGACAACAACGGGTATTTTTTTGATTTTTTTTGAAAAATCCACTCCTGTCGCCAGGTCCGTATCTGAGCTCTCCCGTCCGCTGATCACTTCAACCAGCTGCATGCGTTCAGCCGGATTAAAAAAATGCAGGCCGATCATTCGCGCCGGATTTTTCAGTGCCCCGGCCAGTTCGGAAACAGGCAGGGCGGAAGTATTGGTTGCAAAAACGGCCTCCGGGCTGCAAATGCCGTCCACCTTGGACCACAGGTCCTTTTTGATCGCCATATCTTCAAGAACCGCCTCGATGACGAGGTCTGCACCGGCCACGGCTGCCAGATCCGTTGTAAAATCCGCCTGGGCATTGAAAAGCGCTTCCAGATCCGCCTCCGACATGGAGCCCTTTTTTATGGGATGGGCAAAGGTCTTGCGAACCGCCTTTTTACCCCGTTCCAGCGCTTCTTCATTTACCTCCCACAAAATGGCCTGGTAGCCATTGCGCAACAGCAGATTGGAAACCCCGGAGCCCATGACGCCAAGGCCCAGCATGGCAACGGTTTGGATTTTTTTTGGCGCCACCCCCTTGAGCCGGGGCACACGCCCGGCCGCCCGGGAATTCAAAAAGATGCCAATCATGTTCCGGGCTTCCTGGGACACCGCGCATTGGGCGAAAATTTGCGCCTCAACCTTTAAATCCGCCTGGAAATCATCGCTCAGGCCCTTGTCCATCGCATCGATGGCCTTCATGGGAATGCTGAAGTCCTTGGCTTTTTTCCGGGTCATCTCCCTGGCCGCCCCGATAATCTGCGACTTTTCTTCGGCTGAGGGTAGTTTGTCGGTTCGCCGGCCGGTCCGGCACCCTTCAAGCTTTTTGGGCTTGGCGGCCAGTTCACCGGCTTTTTCAAGCGCGCGGGATTCCAGTTCCCCCGGCGGCACAACTTCATCCACAAGCCCCAGCTCCCGGGCCTGTTCAGCGGGAATGGGGTTGCCGACGGTTATCATTTCCAGGGCCTTGGGAAGTCCCACCAGCCTGGGCAGGCGCTGGGTCCCCCCGGCGCCGGGAATCAAGCCCACCTGAACTTCGGGCTGGCCAACCTTTATTGGCGCAGCTGCCACGCGACAGTGGCAGGACATGGCCAACTCCAGGCCGCCTCCGAGGGCGGGGCCGTTAATTGCTGCAACAACCGGCTTTTGCGCATCTTCGATCTGGTTATAGAATGCATCATAGGCCAGAACCCCCTGGAGCAATGCCTTCTCATCGCTTACCTCAAGCATTTCCTTTATATCCGCGCCGGCAATAAAATTTTTCCCGGTTCCGGTCAAAACCACGGATTTGACCTCATCGGAAGCAAAAGCCTGGTCAAAGGCCTCCTGCATATCCTCGCGAAGCTGCGCGGAGAGCTGGTTAACCGGCGGGTTGTTTAATCGCAGGATGGCGGTTCCCTCTTTGATCGCAACATCGATTGTCTTAAAATCTGTTTTCATTTTCCGGACCTCCCTAAATGATTAACAATATATCCTTGACTGCGTATGAAGCATTTTTCCGCTAATCCAGATCCTTGCGCAGTATCTTGCCCACCGCGCTCTTGGGCAGTTCATTCCGGAATTCCACGAGCTTGGGCACCTTGTACGCGGCCAGCTTCTGTTTGCACCAGTCAATCACCTCTGCCTCGCTCATTTGCCCGCCTTCCCGGATGACCACATAGGCCTTTACGGTTTCCCCGCGGTAGGGGTCGCTGATACCCTTGACGCAGGCCTCCAGTATTTTTGAGTGCTGGAAAAGCACTTCCTCTATATCCCTGGGATACACATTGTATCCCCCGGCAATAATCATGTCCTTTTTCCTGTCCACGATCCACACGTAGCCATCCGCATCCAATTTGGCGATATCACCGGTATAGAGCCATCCGCCTGAAAAAGTTTTGGCAGTTTCCTCGGGAATGCGGTAGTACCCCTGCCCGCTCACCTGCGGCCCCCGGAAACACAACTCGCCGGCTTCCTCCACGCCAAGCTCCCGGTCTGAATCCAGGGTATCGACGATTTTGACATCCGTATCCGGCAAGGGCAGTCCAATGGATCCCGGTTTGTTGACGCCGCCAACCGGATTAATGCATGTGGCCGGGCTGGCCTCGGATATTCCGTAGCCCTCCACGATCTGCGAACCGCTGACTTTTTCAAATTGCCTGATGACCTCGACCGGGCAGGGCGCCGCTCCGGAAACACAAATCCGGAGTGATGAAAGATCGTATTTGGGGAGCTTGGGATCATTTAACATGCCGATGAACATGGTGGGCACGCCGGGAAAAAGCGTCACCCGCTCCTTGTCAATCGCCTTTAATATCGCGCCCGCTTCCGGCCGGGGGATGAGCACATTGGCAAAGCCGGCGGAAACACACATATTCATAACGAACAGCCCAAAGGCGTGAAATATGGGCAGCGTACCCAGAACCACGGCTTCCCCGGGCTCCAGGTCCGGAATCCACTCCAGCCCCTGCTGGCAGTTGACGGAAAAATTCCTATGGGTCAGAATAACCCCCTTGCTGACGCCTGTGGTCCCCCCTGTATATTGAAGGGCAGCCACGTCATCGATGTTCGCTCTAGTGCCCGGATGCTTATCAGGAAAAGCGTGCAGCAGTTCCTCCCATTCAATAATGTCCTGGCCGGATGCCATTTTTTTATGCTTGTCCCGGGCCAGGAGGGGAAAGAGCTGTTTCTTCGGAAACCGGAGATAATCCCGGATATGGGCCACGATGATTTTCTGTACATGGGTCCGGGGCTTCAGGGCAACCATTCGGGGGGCGAGAAGATCCAGGCAGATCAGAAAACCGGCTTCGGAATCCTTGATCTGGTGCTCCAGCTCGGTATCGGTATATAATGGATTGTTCATCACCACAACGGCGCCAATCCGCCAGAGCGCATACACAGCAACACAGATTTGGGGAATATTGGGCAGCAGCAGGGCGACTTTATCCCCGGGCTGCACCCCGAGGTGCATCAAGGCATTGGCCAGTTGGTTGACCTGCGCTTCCAGCTGCCGGAAGTTCAGGCGGGCTCCCAAAATGACACCGCTGGGCGGGAGGGAAAGGCCGCAGCGGTTTTTGTCAAAAGTTCCGGCATGCTCAAGCCGTTATAGGACAAACTGGCCGGAACATTCGGGGCATAGGACTTCAGCCAAATCTTTTCCATATCATCGCCTTTCACTGCTTCAAAATCATCATTCCCGGGGCATATCAAGCTTCAGGGAGTTATTTGCAAATACGATGCCAATAAAAATTGTATTTTAATTTCAAAATGTTAGAGATGAAATGGAAGACTGCTGGCCATGCATGAACAACATATTGATCCTGGCAGCCAACATGTTGCGCCTGCCTGCCGCCCGGGCGACGCGTTAGGATTTACAGGAAAAAAATTTGAAGGCCGGCGCTTTTCGGGGTCACGGAAGGAGGGAAAAAACGGCCGTATTGATCCCCGGGGCCCCGGGGATCAATATCCATACGATTACTCATGTCTGCAATTTTTTTTGACATCACCGGCAGTGCTCCCGGCGGGCGCATGAGCGCCGACTGTTGACAGGAGAGCTGTCATCCCCCGAAAGAGGCTTCTTCGATTTCAACCACGGCCGCATTATCGTTGGTAAGGGCATTCATTTTACCCAGTGTGCCGGGAAGCACCTTATGGATAAAAAAGTCCGCGCTCTTTACCTGTCCCTTGTAAAAGGCCTGATCCTTTTTGGCCGCTCCGTTTTCAAGCTTCTGTGCAGCCAGTCGAGCCCGCCACAGGAGCATCCAGCTCATGATCACATCGCCGGTGACCTCAAGAAAAGGCGCAGCGCCGGCAAATGCGGTTTTAAACGCCGCGGAACGCGCCGATTTGCCCATGTGAAGCGCCACTTCACCCAGGCGGTTGACAGCGGCCTCAGCCTGGTCCGCCAATTCCCTCAGCGAATCCACCTCCCTGGCCGCAGCAATGGTCTCCTGCATCTCCCGGACCATTTGCATGAAAACGGCGCCGTCATTCATTCCCAGCTTCCGGCCCAGCAGGTCCATGGCCTGTATGCCGTTGGTTCCTTCATAAAGGGAATGGATCTTGCAATCCCGGGCCAGCTGCTCCACCGGGTACTCCCGGATATAGCCGTAACCGCCATAGACCTGTATCGCCTGGACGCAGACCTCAAAGCCCCGGTCGGTGCCATAGGCCTTGATTATCGGAGTGAGCAGCTCGGCCATGTCGTTGCAGGCTTTTTTGGTTTCCGGGTCATCCGTGCATTTGGCAGTGTCGAACAACTGACAAACATAGTAAACCAGGCTGCGCATGCCTTCCACATGGCATTTCATCCACAAAAGCATACGGCGCACATCCGGATGCCGGATAATGGGCACCTGCTCCGCAGCCTCCTTGCCGGCCCCGAGTTCGCGGCCCTGAAGTCTTTCACGGGCATAATTAAGCGCATAAAGGTAGGCGGTCGATGCGGCAACAATACCCTGGAAGCCCACGTCCAGGCGGGCCTCATTCATCATGTGGAACATGATCCGCATGCCCTTGTTCTCCTCGCCCAAAAGATACCCCCGGCATTTCCCCCTGCCGCCTAAAGCCAGGCTGCAGGTGGCGCTGCCGTGAATGCCCATCTTCTCTTCAATGCCCGTGCAGACGACATCATTAGGCTCTCCCAGACTGCCGTCCGCATTTACACGGATCTTGGGAACAATAAAGATGGAGATTCCCTTGGTCCCTGCCGGCGCACCTTCCACCCGGGCAAGAACCGGATGAATGATATTCTCGGTAAGATCGTGCTCCCCGTTGGTGATAAATATCTTGTTGCCGGTGATGCTGTAGGTGCCGTCATCATTTTTTTCGGCTGTTGTGGTCAAAGCTCCCACGTCAGAGCCTGCATTGGGCTCGGTCAAAAGCATCGTGCCGCCCCATTGCCCGGTATAGAGCTTCTTGAGATACAAATCCTTCTGCTCCTGAGTGCCGTAGAGATCAATCATCTTTCCGGTGCCGTGGCCCATCAGGGCATAGCCGACGGCCGTTCCGTTGGCGCCGCCGATGTATTCGGCCGCGGCCTGGCTGATAATGTGGGGCATGCCCTGCCCCCCCACTTCCGGATCTTCGGACATGGAGGGCCATTCGCCCTCCACCAGCAGCTTGTGCACCCGGTGGTAGCTCTCCGGCACCTTCACCAAACCATTGTCAAAAGTGACCCCGATGCGGTCGCCATCCTCGCGGGTGGGTAAGATCTCCTTGACCGCGAAATTGCGCGCCTCGGAGATAATCAAATCAAAAGTTTTGCGGTTGAGTCCCGCAAATGCGTCTTCCTTGGCCAGGGCTTCCGTATTGAGCTGCTCGTAGAGCACAAAATCAATGTCCCGGCGGTCGGCAATAACCTGAGCCATTCGTACCTTCCTCCTTGATTGCGCAAAGCGCAGGCGAACCCGCGGGCGCGCCTGCGCTTTGCTCTTGATGATAAAAAATAAAATTGATCTTTAAGTCATATTTAAAAATGATCCGCAGCACAATCTTTATTTACACATAAACTCAACCGCCGCGTTCGGAAACATCTTCCCTTCTTCTCAGGCACCGGCGGATTGCGCTCAGCCGGCCCTTTCCCCGGCGTTTTCTTTCTCCGAAAGCACCCGCCGCAAAACTTTTCCCGCGCCGCTCTTGGGCAGGCTTTCCACAAATTCTACCGCCCGGGGATATTTGTAAGCCGCCATCTTGTTCTTACAGAAGGCCACGATTTCCTCTTCTGTCACCTTGTCTTTATAGCCGGGGTTCAAAACCACAAAGGCCTTGGGCTCCTCGCCCCGGTAGGAATGCGGCACCCCGATGGTACAGGCTTCCGCAACAGCCGGATGCTCATGCAAATAGGCGTCGATCTCGGCAAGCGAAACCGTGTAGCCGGAAACCTTGATCATCTCCTTTATTCTGCCGACGATGCGGATCCAGCCCGCCTCATCGATTTTGGCCACGTCCCCGGTTTTCAGCCACCCGTCATCTGTGAGCATGGCCCGGGTTTCCTCCGGAGCCTGCCAATACCCTTTCATAATACAGGGGCCCTGGATCCAGAGCTCTCCTGCCTCATCCAGGCCGGCCTCCCGGCTCTCCTCATTGTTCCATAGCTTCACATCGTGATAATAAACCGGGGCGCCAACCGTTCCGGGCTGGTAGTGCTGGCGGTTGTTGCCAATAATGCCGCCGCTTGACTCACTGAGCCCGTAGCCTTCGACAATGGGAACGCCAATGGTATTCTTCCATTTATGATGGACTTCCAGGGGAACGGGCGCACCGCCCGAGAGAATCAGCCGGATGCGGCTGAAATCAAAGTCAGATATGTTGGGGACACTGAGCATGGCGATATTTATAGGGGCAATGGTGACCATGTGGGTGACCTTATAGTCGGCAATCACATTGAGCATGGTCATCAGATCGAAACGGGCGAAAAGAATCAGCGTGCTGCCTTTGGCCAGGGCCGGGTTCATGGCGATATCCAGGCCGGTGACATGAAAAAGCGGCAGAATAACCAGGTGCAAGTCATCTTCTGCATATTCATAAAAATGCTTCACCAGGGCACCGTGCACAGCGAGATTTTCGTGGGTCAGCATGACACCCTTGGGCCGGCCGGTTGTGCCGGCGGTATACTGGAGCAGGATCAGGTCCTCCTCCGGATTGATTGCCACTTCCGGCAGCTGACCGGCGGATTGCTGCAAAAATCTCCCCAGTCAGTGGTCCCGGGAAAGGTCTGCTTCTCAGCAGACATGGAGGAGTGAATGGGGATGGTCGGCTCCGGGGGCAGAAAATCGGAAAAACTGGTTACAATGGTGGTCTCCGGGGTAAATGCATATTCACAGGAGTCCAGAATCGGAAAAAAATTGTCTTCCAGTAAAATAGCCCGGGGCTGGGCGTCATAGAGCACATAATCCAGCTCGTCTTTTTTATACATGGGGCTGCAGGCAATCACCACCCCGCCCATTTTGATGACGCCGTAAAATCCGATGACAAACTGCGGGCAGTTCTCCAGGTACAAGGCCACGCGATCGCCCTTTTGAATCCCCTGCGCCAGCAGGGCGCCGGCAAATTGATCCGAGAGCGCATCCAGCTGCCTGAAGCTCACCTCGTGGCCGTAAAAATTAAGGGCCGTTTTATCCGGTCTGATCCCGGCCTGTTCCCGGATCTCCTCAAAGATGGGGCGCCGGGGCAGGGGCGGTACCATGGGGTCAACCTTGGGCCAGATGTTGGCCCGCCATTTTTCCTGCATATATTCACCTCTCTGTTTTCAATTGATTTTTTTCCTGTCCCTTAGCATTTCCGCAAAAGTCTCCACCCGGGTTCTCATGGAATCAGCCGTGTAGGCGCTGCTGTCATAAATGTCCTGCTCCAGGCTGAGAACCGGAACCCCCGTTTTTTCCTCGAGGTAGTCCTTGGTGATATGCGATTGCAGCGCGGAGGGCCGGCAGCAATATATATAATTGGCGATAAACCCATCGAGCTTCATCACTTCAAGGGCCTCTTCCATGCGCTTGTTGATTCCATAAGTGCTGTGAAAAAAGCCGCCTGCCAATTCATGGGCCGCGACCATTTCACCCGGGCTCGGGTAATTCATTTCCGGCTCGGCCGGCGGGCCGGCAATGGCATTCAATACCAGTGTCAATGGAACAGCCAGCCCGGAATCCTCCACTAGGCCCGTAACCCGCGGATCGGACATGTGGCCGAAGGAGATCATCACCCGGGGCACCCCTTTTTTTGTGGCCCCGACACCGGCCGCTGCCCTTTGCCGGATCTCGTCGATCAGGATATCCATGGCCTTGACGCCTGCATGGATCCCCCGGCCGGTGGAAGAGCCGGAAAGTGCTTCCAGCAGCTCGATTGCGGTGAAGCTCACGGGAACCGGGTCGCTTCGCATGAACCCGGCAAGTTTGACCAGCCGGCTGACAAACGCCTGGCCCACCGCCCTGGCCTCCCCCCAGTTTTCAGGTGCGATTGTAATACCCAGGACCTGCTCCGCCATGTCAAAGGCCTGATTGATTTGAGCGCCGAGATATTGCACGCGCTCGGGCAAAAAAGAGGGATATTCCCCCCATTGCGAATCCATCACGCCGTCAATATAAGCCACGGGCGTCCCAAAAAGCGCGGTGACCAGGTCATCGGCCTTGGAGCCCATATCACAGAAATAACTGGATGCCAGGGCCAGATTTGGGACAGGAATCATCCCCAAGGCAACAGCGCCTATCTTAATTTTCCACAAAGAGCACAGGGCATGCCCCGGGGGCAGACCGTTGGCTTCTCCGGCCGCGATGATGGGGTCCAGTTTGTTGAATATCTGCCCCATGGTATGACAGAGCACCATATCAGGAGCGCAAACATAAACATCCTCGGACGCGGCGTTAATTAACAAGCCCGGGCCAAGCATGGCGGGGAACCCGAAATATACAACCTTTTTCCCCTCATCTTTTGCCAAAACAACGTCGATAAGCTCTTTGAGCCATGCGCCCAGCAGTTCCCGGACGCCGGTCAGGCGGACATCGTGATTCTGCCGGACCCATGCCTCCGCCGCAGCCATGTCATCGGGACCGATTCCCAGTCTGGCGAATGCCGCTTCCACCCGCTGGCTTTCACTCACCATCTCTTCAGGCGCAAATCCGCAAAGCTGCAGCAAATCATCATAATATGGCGCCATCAATCAATTCCTCAGGGTATGCAAAAAGGTTTCAATACGGGTTTCCATGGAGGCCGGCGCCATGGCATCATATTCGGACTCAAGGACCAGCATCTTCAGCCCCGTTACCTTTTCAAGGATCTGCGGGAAAAAATAGGATTCCACCTTGTAGGACTCGCGATACATCAACTGGTACCAGATCAGCCCGGCCGCGTCATAATCCCTTGCCAGCTGTATCAATAAATCAAGCCGTTCGGTTCCCGGCCGGAACCAGCCCGGGCATACCCGGTCCATGAAGTAACCCTCAGCCAGCGCGGCAAGCAGATCCCCTTCCTTTTTTATCCGGTGCCGGTAAGGCCTGAGCCCCTCGGCAAACTCCTCGACCACCACCGCGGCCCCGGCCGCTTCAATGTGCGCCATCACCCCGGAATCGCCGCGGGCAAGCGTTGAGCCGGTCAAAAGAATCCGCGGGCCTGTTTCACTGTCAGGGCCGCCGGAGCCGGCCTCTTTTAAGAATGCCTCCAGGATATCCACCATCACCGTCTTGTCCGCAAGAAAAGAGCCGTGGTGGAGGGCGACAAAGTCCCTGCTGTTAAACGGCAGGCGTTCGTCCCGGCGAAGTCGGCTGATCTCCCGGAAAAGCTGCCGTTCCCTGTTGCACAAATCAATCGCATCCCGCAGCCGGGCGTCGGTGATTTTCACTCCGGTAAAATCCTCGAGTTTTTTCCTGAGCCGGTGAATACCGCTGAGATAATAAGCCAGGGCGGACGCATCCTTTGTATGGGGAACCCCAAAAAGAAATGATTCCACGTCGGGGAAGTAATACTGAACGGTATTGGAAAACAAGCGGCAGTGGTTGTCGGTTACCGGGATGACCAGCAGATCAAGCATATTGTAATAGGGATCGCTGCCCGTTGCCAGCAGGCCCGCCTGGCTTCGCCAGAACGGATCCATCCATCTGCAGATATATGATCGGGCTGCATCCAACAGGTCACTATCGCCTGCCTGCACCAAACCCAGGGGTATCGCTTTACAGGCGATAACCAGTTCCTCCGGCATATAGCCGCCGGCGCTATAGCCGATCACCTTGCGGCCCTGCGCCCTGGCTTCCAGCAACCCGGGGAGCCTGGAGTTTAAATGGGCGTCAAGCCTGTCAATGGCCTTCATTAAACGCACCCGTCCCCTTCACCCCTGATGGATTGTTCTTCGAGAAACATCACAATTGTTGAGAAAAAAAAGCGAGATGGCTTACCTGCCGCCCGAACGAAGAGCAGACGAGGAAACGGATGCGCCCTTTGTCCTGTGGTACCGGCCGGAATCCAGAACTACCTCACCGTTGCGGATCAGTCGCTCCAGGTGCTTTTCCATGTGGGCGCGCTCGCCGTATTCGAAAAATACCCGGGGTTTTCGCTCCTTTCCGTATACGATCCACTGCTCCACGATTCCATTTATGGTTCTGGGCGCTGAAAGAAAATCCAACAGCGCTGCCTCGCGCTTTTCGATAACGCCCAGGTAGGCGTCCCACAGGGGCCCCGGCGGTGTTTCGAACACGCCGGTCTCATGGGCAGTCAACCAGACCTTTGCGGGTATGCGGCGGAGCCGGTCAATGGAGTGAATGGTGTCCTCAACGCTTGAATACCGGTCTCCATACCAGGGTCCGAAAGGCGTCAGGTCGCAGTCCGCCATATAGAGGACGCCGGGTTCCCTGAAAAAAAATGCCAGATGTCCCGGCGAATGCCCGGGGACATGAATCACTTCAACTGTGACACTGCCCAGATCGATAATTTCCCCGTCTTCCAGGAAGCGCTCGGGCGTGCGGGGCCGAAAGTGAAACGCCTTCTCTAAAATCGGCTCCCAATAGGACCGGAGTTGATCGCCGGGTTCGCTGCTGACGCCATACCAATCAAAAAATATGTCCATATCGGCAAGCGGGGGCGCGTCCCTGGCCTCCATCCACAAGGGCTTGTCATCAAACAGATCCAGGTCCCGGAAGTGGTCTTCGTGCCAGTGAGACAGCCAGATCATCCGCACTTTATCCCGGGACCTGAGCTCTTTGAGGCGCTCCCGGTTTGCGGCCGGGTCGATCAGGACCCCGGCATCTTCCACATAAATGGAGTGGCAGGAGGGGTATCGCCCGCCCTTGTCACCGGCAATGATTCGTATGGGGCCAAAACTTTGCTCTTTTAATTCCATCCAGCTCCTTTTGCGGCGTCTTGATTTTAATGCTTATGGTTCGCCCGGAGGCGCCGCTCCCAAAGGCTTGCAATGGCAGGCAGTAAAATGATCGCGCCGATCATGTTCACCAGGAACATGAATGTCAGCAATATGCCCATGTCCGCCTGGAATTTGATCGGTGAAAACACCCAGGTACAGACACCAACGGCCAGGGTGAGGCCGGTAAAGATCACCGCTTTGCCGGTTGTCATCAAAGTGGCGTAATAGGCCCCGGATATGGGCATGCCCTCATCCAGATAAAACTGAAACCGGCTGTAGATATAAATCCCGTAATCCACACCAACGCCCACGCCCAGTGCGATGACCGGAAGAGTGGCAACATTGACGCCCACGCCGATCCACATCATCACCATCCGGCAAAGAACCGTGGTCAGGGCAAGCGGGATAATAATGCTGAAGAGCGCCCGGAGAGAACGGAAGGTCACCAGGCACAGCAGGGCGATCACGCCGAAGACCCAAAAGAGCATGGTATATTGTTTCTGGGCAACAACGATATTGGTTGTCGCTTCAATCCCGGCATTTCCGGCGGCCATCAGGAACTTGACGTCCTCTGTATTGTTTGCGGCGGCAAACGTTTCCACGGTATCAACAACCGCCTGAAGCGAACCCGCTTCGTGGTTCTCCATGAAAACCCTGATGGGCGCCAGGCTGCAGGCCTGGTTCCTGTTCTTCCAAGCCGTGTAAAGCACCGCGTTGCTCATCACCTGATCGTCTCGGGCCAGGGCCATCCAATTCAGGCTGCCCTCATTGAAGCCTGCAATTACGCGCTTGGCAGCGGTGCACAGGGAATTGGTCGAAAGTACGGCCGGAATGTGCTCCAGGTCCCATTGCAGCCGATCCATGGCGACCAGGGCATGGTAATCCCCGCATCTGCCTTCCGGTGTTTTTACCATGACCACAAAAACATCGCTGCTTTTCGAATAATTCTCGTTCATGAAGGCGACATCCTGGTTATACTGCGAGTCCGGCCGCAGTTCCGGCGCGCCTTTACCGGTCTGCCCGATTGGCAGGCCCTGGCTGTAATAAGCCGCCAGTGCAAATACCAAAAGGGCCGCCGCCACCGTCACCGATGCCGGCATTTTCCGTGTAAACCGGGACAGGAAAAGCCAGGCCCGGTGCTCAAAACCTTCGCCTTCCTCCTTGATATGTTTGACAGAGACAGGATTTACCCCGGCATAGGACATAAGAACCGGAAGCAGGATCAGGTTGGTCAGGATCAGCACAAACACCCCGATACTGGCGCCAATTGCCAGCTCCTGAATGATAAGGACCTGAATGACCAGCAGGGTGGCAAACCCAAAACAGTCCGTGACCAAAGCCACCAGGCCGGGTTTATATAGCTTACGAAAGGCTCCCCGGGCGGCACTCATCTTATCGGTGCCCGACATCATTTCATGATGGATGCCGTTGATAATCTGGACGCCATGGCTGACGCCAATGGCAAAAATAAGAAAGGGAACCAGTATGGAGAATGGATCCAGGCCATACCCCAGTGTTTTGAGCAGCCCCAGCTGCCAGACCACCGCGATAATGGAGCACAGAACGGGGACCAGCGTGCTGCGGATACACCCGCGGGAGTATCCGTAGAGCATCAGAAGGGTGATCAGTATGGCGATGAGAAAAAAAGTGGCCACCTGCCGGGTGCCGTCAATCAACTCGCCAACCACCTTGGCAAACCCGGTGATGTGGATTTTTATATCTTCATTTTGATACTTGTCCCGCAGTTCTTCAAGGCGCTGGGACACATCCCGGTAGTCCAGCGGCTTTTTGGTATCCGGGTTGATCTCGTATAAGGGCACATCAATGATGCTGGATTTAAAATCATTGGCCACCAGTGAGCCGATCTCACCGGATTTTAAGACGTTGGTTTTCAACTGGGAAAGGCTTTCCGGGGACCCGTCATAGGAAGAGGGGATTACCGGGCCGCCGTCAAAGCCCTCTTCAGTGACTTCGCGCCATCTGGTCTGCGGGGTCCAGAGCGACTGCTGCTGCGCCCGGTTCACGCCGGGGAAGAAAAAGACCTCGTCATTAATATCGCGCAGAACCTTCAGATAATCGGCGTCAAATATCGTGCCGCTAGTGGTTTCCACGGCAATCCGGACCGAATCCCCGAACCCCCTGAGCTCGTCCTGGTATTCCAGGTAATTTTCAATATAGGTATGCTTGGTCGGGATCATCTTGGTAAAATTGACTTCCCAATCCAGCTTGCTGGCCTGAAATCCCAAAACAATTGTCAATATGGCAAAAATCAGCAGCAGCAGCCATCGATAACTGAAAATAAACCGTTCCAGCAACGGGGCCTTTTTATCTGTTGTTCCAGATAGCTGGGCGTCACCGTGTTCCATTTATGGACCCTCCATACGATTAAAAAACTGTCCGATGAACCCCTTTTAGACCGACGAGAACAATATGCCGGTCATCTGTTTCAATCAAGGCATTCCACCCGGCGCCTATTTTTTGCGGGACAAAGGATTCCGGGTTGTCGGAGCCGGCAAGGATGACACCGGAATAGGAAACAATCAAAACCGAGCCGTCGCTTCTTACCGCGCCCGCGCTCAATGCAGCGCCGGCCCTTGTCTGAAGCAGCTTCCAGGTATTGCCGCCGTCCTTTGAATAGGTCAGTTTCGCCCCAATTCCGTAAGCGATAAGCAAATCCTGCTCCGGGGAGGCAACAATACCCAGGTAAGAGCCATCATGCGGCGTTTCAAGGGATTCCCAGCTTTCGCCGCCATCCGTGGAGCGATATATCACGCCGGATTCCCGGGCAATAAAAAGGGAGCCGTTTGCATTGGCAAAACCGTTTAAATGAAGCTTCCAGAGATTATCAATCCTGTCCCACCAGGGGGACCAGGTCCTGCCGCCGTCGGCGGTTTTATAAAACCGGCCATAGGCACCGATGACAAACCCTTCCTTGCTGTTTTTAAACCACACATCCAGAAGCGGGACACAGCATTGCTCCTCTGCCCTCTCCCAGTACTCCAGTTCATAGGTTAAATCGTCCAGCTCCTTGCTTAAGGCGGCTTTTTCTTCCTGCCCGGCCTGTTCCAGTTCGGCCTTTTTGGCCGCAACCAACTTTCGGGCATATTCCAGGCTCATCTGGTTTGCTTCAAAGGCGTCGAACTGTTTAACCCAGGTTTCGCCACTATCTTCTGTATGCAGCACCACCCCGTCATGCCCCACGGCCCAGCCTTTTTCCGGGGTCGAAAAATCAAGAGCGGTAAGCGTCACCATCACGGGCACCTCGGCCTGCTCCCAGCTTTTTCCGTTATCATCGGAGTATATGATATGACCCCGCTCCCCGACCGCGACCAGGCGTTCACCCGCTTTGGCAATATCGAGCAGCAATGAAGAGGCCGCCTTATCAGATTCCACCGCCGGGATTTCAAGCAAATCATTTCTGGCCTGCCACTGGCTGAGCTCGCGATACTCCCCGGCGCCTGCAAGCGGGGGAAGCAGCATAAGCACGAGCGCAAGTAGCAGGAAAAACCATCTGGCGGGACAAGCCTTTTCGAATACTTTTCTCATACCTTCTCCAACGTTTTCTTGAGATTGTTGGATCGTTTTTATGGAATGGGGTGATTGCAGCAGCATGGCAGCTGCAATCACCCGGGCAATTAAACGGCAATGAGCGATACCTTACCGCCGCCCTCTTCTTCGCAGCTCTTCAGGCGTAAAAAATGAATCCGGCTTGGGCTCCGGGTAGGTCCGCCAGGGCGTAAGCCCTACCTGGGAGGCATTGACACCATACTTATCGATCCGGAAATCATAGTAAAAAGAAAACATCTGCACCACCCCGGGCAGCTGGTATTCATTGATCAGGGGCGCGATATTGGAGCGCCACAAAGAACCCTGGGCGTCGTAGCTATCGGCCATCGTCAATACCCAGGAGTCCTCGTCAATGTAGAACACCCGCTTGGCATAAATATGGCGGCTGCCCTCTTTCAGGGTCCCCTCCACTTTCCACACCCGGTGGAGTTCCCAGCGGACATGATCCGGATTGACATGTTCCGGGGGGAACATTTCCTTCTTGTCCATCACTTTCTGGGCGTCGTAGCAGTTGTAGGGAATATATATTTCCTCTTTGCTTAGGATTTTCCAGTTATACCGGTCAATTGCGCCATTGAAAAGATAGACGTCATCCCAGGTATGGATTCCGCTCATGGAAGACAGGGGCGTGTCATAGGCAATGGTCGGCGCCCGCCGCACCCGCCGCTGCCCCACCAGATACTGCCAGGATTGACGTGGGCTCTTCGCCAGGTTCAAAGGGTCTCTCACCAGCAGGGTCTCCCCCTTTTTCCGGGGAGGGGCGAAATACTCGAGCAGCACATACCAGTAGTCCTGCGAGTCATATGTTTCCAGGGTTTTTTCTTTGTCGTAGTAAGGGAATTTTTCGTGGTTTTCCACGCCCGAGGCAATAACGATGTTGTCACCGTCCACGTAAAGGGAATTGAAGAAATAGTGCTTGGCCTCCCCCTGCCACCGCACAAGATGGTTCCAGACCACCTGGGCGCCGTTTTTCGGAATGGGGAAGGGAATCCCGCCGTAGGCATTGCTGATGCTTACCCCCTCGTTACTGGTTTCAGCACGGGTGGCATTCTTGAACGTGTTTTCATAGACCCATTCCGGTGCGGCATGGGAACGGTGCGACGGATAGACATCCAGCCGGTAGGTCTCGGGATGGGTACGAAGCAGTTTTTTCTGCCCCTCTCCCAGCTTGTCCGCATACTCGTCCATATTCTCGGCTGTTATGGAGAACAGTTTTTCCTCATCCGCATAAGGATTGATATGCCGGTCTCCGGGTTTATGCTCGCCGCCGCCGGGGGGGCCGGTAATGCCGCCATCCCATGCAGGAATGGTCCCATCGGCATTGCCTGCCCGTTCAGCTCCAAACGGGGTCAGGGTGGATTTCAGCTTTGCCGCTTCTTCCGGCGAAACTTTGGCTATAGCGGCAAGCGGTGCGGTTACAACAAAAAGGAACAAGATGCCTAAACATAGGCCTTTTTTAATCTTCATGGATGCCTCCCAGTTATCATCTGTTAAGTTTTACCCTGCATACGGCCCTTAGAACGTGTACATCACATAAAAGGCAAGATAGTCCCGGTCCGATTTCAGGTCTTCATCACCCGCGGAGCCCAGGAAATCCGTGTAGCTCAGCCCGAACTCATATTTCTGGCGAAAAATGAAATCAGTGCCAACGGAAACCTGGTGCTGATCCTCGGTAAAGGTGCCCGGCAGTGAAGATTTTCCGTTTGGACGATGTTTAAAAGACACCGGCACAGTCATATCCAACTGGGGCAGAACCTGGAAAAAGGAAAAGCTCATCCTGGTTGTGGAACCCCAGGCAAATTTGTCTTTAAAAAGATTCTCATCGTCTAACACTTCGTTCATGCCGACCTCAAACATCAGGGTACTGGTGTCGACAAAGGCAAACGGGCCGAAAACGTGGATGGCCGAGGCCAGCGCCTGAACAATGTCAAAGGGCTCATCAGGAAAACTTCAAAGGCGCCGTGGGATCCGCCACCTGTGTTGCGTAATCGGCCCGGTAGGTAACTTCACCGGAAACATTGGTGGGGCCCACCTGCGTGCTGAAACTGGCGCCGTACAAGTCAATGTCTTCCTGATAGCCCAGATAGTATCCCAGGCTGTCAAAAAAGTTGAGCATCGGGTCGCCCCAGTCCATTGTCAAATTACCGGCGCCGGGCACCGTAAAGACCAGGGGAAATTTTTCATGATAATTCAAATAGTACAGCCCAAATTCGGTGCTGTTTAAATTCTCTGCGTAATAGTTCAAGCTGACACCCCATTGCCCGGAATCGCTGGCCGGGTCATCGTCAATGCGGTCTGCGGTCACAGGCACGCCGGGGGCTGCCAGCATATGATACCCGCCTTCATCAGCAAAATCCATGGTGCTGAAATAGGAACCGACCGCCTCAGAGCGGTGCTTTTTCCACTCCCACTGGTAATAACCGGCAATTGAGAGATTGCGGAAAAAATTAAACCGCGCGGAAACCTGCTCCGAAGGCAGAAAGATATCCACGAGTTCCGCGCCCGGCACATTGAGCATGTTTGCATCCGCATAGCCCTGCGCTGTTGAGATACCACCCAGGGTGAACAGGCTCTCACCCCAGGAGACCACCTGCTGGCCAACCCGGAGCGACAGGGGCCGCCCGGCGATACTGAAATCCGCGTAACCGTAAAGATCCAGCAGCTCCAGGTCCTGGCCATGCTGGTCTTCTGCCGCGTCGGTAAACTTCTGGTGATCATCAAGTGAACCGCCCAGAAAGTTGTTATGTGTCTCCGGGGAATCATTGGCATTGGATCCGTGATAGGCATCATCATAAAAAGCCCGGCCCCGGGCAAACACGCCCACATGCTTGCGCCTCAGATCCAGGGCGGAGCGAACCGTGAAGCGGTTGGAAACCAGGTCATACTGCTCAAAGGAGCGATTGCCGTCGTCCACATTGAGCCCCAGGTTTTTCTCGTCCGCATCCTTCATCCGCATGGACGCGCCATAAATCAAGGTGGTGTCCAGGTCCATACTGATGTCCGGGTGCAACTGAAAGTTCATTCCCCAGGCCTGCGGGACAGCGAGAAAGGAAGCCAGCAGCAACAGGCTCAGCATGGCAGTAAATTTCCGCTTGCTGAATGGTCTTTGTTTTTCCATTGTTTTCAATCCTTTTGTTTTTCGAAATAAAGTTTTCATCAAAATCCTCCATTTCTTCTAAAACAGCTTGTCTCCCCCCCCTTCGTTGGATTGTTGAATTTTTGGCTTATCCGTTGGTTTGTATCATTGAAGCCGGTTGGCGCTGTAATGCAATCAGTTGATATCATCTGAGCTGATATCATCTGAGCTGTTATTCCAGGAAACGCATTTCGGCTTTACTATTTTCTTTCAAAAAATATGCCACAGATATTTATTCATTTTTTTCAGATAATTATAAAATCAATGACCCGAAAGGAAGCGGCTTCCCTCAACATATTGAGCATGGAAACAATATACTGCGTATTTCAGTCTTCACCCTCTTTTGTTCTGCCTTAAAGACCGCCAGGCTGAACCGGGCATGCCGGATCGTAATTAAAAACCGGGTCAAAATTAAGAATTAGACAAACCCGGCAAATTTTTCTATTTTGTCCGGGTGGACAGCTTGTCGCAACTTTTTGCCTGCCCATTAAAAATGATGAGCGCAGCAAAAACTGAAATTGGCACAGAAATTCACGCGAAGGGGACAAATCGAATGGAAAAAGAAAGAACGGAAATTCTTCAGACAGCTTTTGATAATGCTAAAAGACATGAACTGGAGAGTGGTGGATGTGCCCAGTGCTGTCTTGCGGGGATATTCGAGGCTTTTGGAGTTGAAGACGACGGGGTTTTCCGGGCGGCCACCGGCCTTGCCGACGGGGTGGGACTCAGCGGCGACGGCCATTGCGGCGCCCTGTCCGGCGGGACCATGGCGATCGGCTACTTTTTCGGCCGATCCGGAGATCAGTTCAGCAACATGAAAAAACAGCTCAAAGCCTGCATTCTTTCAAAAAAACTTCACGACGCCTTTATTGAAAAATATGGCACCTGCCGGTGCGCGGATCTGCAGACACAGCTGGCGGGGAAGTTTTTTAATCTTTATGACCCCAAAGAAATGGAGGCCGCGCTCAAGGCCGGAATGCCGGAGAAATGCGCGACGGTGGCCGGCGAAACTGCCCGGATGGCCGCGCACATCATCCTGGAGGAAAAAGAACGGGAGGCGGCCAGGCAATAAATAGGATTCGCCCCATTAAAACCGCAGAAAGCCGGGCAGGAGATTGTCCGCCGCCAGTCCTTCTGCAATCCGTTTCAGCACTTGCGGCTTATCATCCGGAAACCGGTATCCTTCGTAGTCATGGGAAAAAACAAGCCGGCCTCCGGGGTCGCGCCAGTAATTTCCGGCATGGTCGAAGCAGACCCTGCCGGTGATATCCAGATCCTCCATGGTCACGCGCAGTTCCAGGAGCTGCTCCCGAATGGCCGCCACCAGATCATCTGTTTTCATAATCAGGCTGTTGGCATCCTGCAGAAAAGCGGTCCGTCCCCCGGAGATCAGCCAGTTAAAAAGCATGGCAAAGCCTTCATGGTAATTGAGCTCCGGGTGGTTACCCAGGAATTTCACCGCCGCATCCCGGCTGATTCCCCCGCTTGAGCCGCTTTTTGCCGAAATGGCGCCAAGCTCATCGCAAATGGCGGCCATGGCATCAATATCGGACTTGATGGCCTCAAGGGAGCGAAGCGCAAATTTTTCGGTTTTATACATGGCGCAAAACGTGCACCGGTTCCAGGGGCAGTTCCGGGTGAACCGCACGAGCAGGGAGTTGCTTCCCCCCTCGCTGGGCGGCCGGTACAGCCCGGTTTCAAAGTGATATGGCATGGCATGGGCTGTCATTGAATTGTTCCCCTCCACCTGAGCTGAGCGTTTCCAATCATAATGGCAAAGTAAAAAGTTTGATGCCTGTTAGAAGAATTACCCCTTATCCGTTTCTCAGTCCACGGCTAATTTGTTCTAAGCCGTTTATATCCTATTGACGGGCGGCCTGGGAATTTTTTGTCATTTTCAAATAGTCCAGCACCGCTCTGGTGTTCCTGAACAGTTCTCTCATTTTTTGTGCCACACCATCCGACTTTTTGGATTTGATCAGAGCGATGACGAATTTTCTGAGCCGGGCCAAATTTTCAGGACCGTATCCTTTTCTTATTCTGCATCTATCCTCATCGTAGTTCCAATCCAGAATGTAATGGCAGCTGTTTTCAACCGTCCAATGCTTGCGAATGGTGTTCTGTATCATATTCGGAGAGGCTTCCTCGGAAGGCTTGCTTGTAACTCCGTATACAATTTCGCTTGAAACCTTGCCCGTTTTTTTCTCTATGGTTTCTCTTTTTATCATAAACGCTTGGGCAACATGCAAAAAATTCAGATATCCGTTCAATTCGGTTGCCGTCCAAATACTGCGCGTTTCTATGCGACCGTGTTCCCCGCTGGAAACATCGACGTCTTCCGGTTCCGAGTCGATATTGCGAAAATAGAACTCGATGTCGGAGCGCAGGGTGGGCTGGTTGTTTTTCGCGATCAGAAAATAATGAGCATTTCGCTGTTGGACTGTGTAATCGGCAAAATTTGTCTGGGTGTGCAAGGCGTCGGCCGTTATGTTTTTGCCTTCTATGGCGAGAACCTCTAGCAGAGGGATGGCTATCTTGATCTCGTTGGTTTGCTTTTGTTCTTCCGAATCTTCGCCGACGGGCAGTGTACCTACTTTTTTTGGGTGTAGCAAATATTGCTGTCATGGCCGACCACGTTCATGACATGGATCTGCCTGTCGTCTTCGTTGACGGCGTTGCACATGACTTTGCCGTCGATCGCCAAGCCGTCGTCTTGAGCGCCGAAGGCTTCATTCCACTTTTGAAGTGCAGAATCGTGATCGTCGGGATTCACGCGCACCAAAACGTCCCTGATGATCGATTCGCTTGGCACGACGTATCGGCCTTTTTCCCTTCTGCAACCAAAACGGGCTCTGGCTTTTTGTCCCAGTCCGTTTGCCCAGTCCGAAATCGCCTTGTATCCGCGCATTCCGCATAGGATTGCGCCTGCGGCTATCGCAAGCACCGTCGGCAAGCTGTGCCGTCTGCCCTGGGCTCTGCGAGGATCGGGGGTCGTTTTGAAAAAATCCGGCAACGAGTGCATGTGGTCGGCTTTGAGATTCATTTTACCTCCCGCTTTTTTATGTTCGTTTTCCAGAAAAGGCCGAGATAAAACCCGTCTCGCATTTTTGACCAGAGGTTTTACGAAGACCAGTTTCGAAGTTCCAACCGTCCCCGCATAGCCGTTGTTTTGTCTGGCGAAACCTCGCGTCCGACCGACGAACAGCCAGTTCGAAGCCTTTTAGACGGCGCCCGAAAACAACTCCGGATCGACAAATGTTTCCGCCAAAGCGACTCTGTATCCGAAAAATTTGATCCAATCGTCCCCGATTCTCTTCAGGCAAAGCGCCAAGGTTCGAGACCCCAAATTCCGGATATGCCAGTTTGGCAGGATCAGAAAACGGTTGTTGTTAGCAATCACCTTCAAGGGGCCGTATTGGACACGATAGTCCCATCCAATCCAGTTGTCCCGGGCTTTGCATTTTAAAGCGGCGACCGAAAAGCCGAGCAACGATGTCCATTGCTCCCCTATACAGCCGACGTACCATAGTGTTTGGCCCATTTTGGGAACAAATCCCAAATAATGGTGCTTTTGCATCAGGTCGCGAAATCTGATTTCCTCGCTTTTAAGAACTGGCCGAACGATCAATTTTTGCAAACAACGTGTATGTTTCCCTTTTCGCGGCACTTATTGCCGCAGGCAGCTATATTGCATTCCCCTCGGATTGGTGCCCATCGTTCTGCAGAACTTTTTTGTCATGCTGGCCGGCCTGATATTGGGGCGCCGCTGGGGCCTTGCCTGTGTGGGGATCTATCTGTTTGCCGGCCTTATCGGCCTGCCGGTGTTTGCCGTCGGAACCGCCGGCATTGGGCGTATTGCCGGGCCGACCGGCGGTTATCTGTTGAACTACCTGCCGGCCGTATGGATGATCGGGCTGATCAGTGAAAAAGGGGGCAGGCGGCTGATGCTGGATCTGGCCGCCCTTATCTGCGGGGCCGCCCTTGTCTATGCCATCGGCGCCTCCTGGCTGAAGCTGATAACGGGCATGGGCTGGGCAAAGGCGGTGAGCGTCGGGGTGCTGCCGTTTTTGATCGGGGATGCCCTGAAAGCGGGAGCTGCCCTGCCGGTGGCCAAAACGCTGAGACCGGTTGTCTCGGGCGCCTTGCTGCCGGGATGCTTTAAAAACGGTTATCGGTTATCGGTTAATGGTTAATGGTTATCTGTTATCGGTTATCTGTTATCTGTTATCTGTTAACGATTAACGGCTAACGGCTGAGGGGCAAGCAGCCAGGCGAAGGGGAGCGTTTTCTATGGTTGGGTTAAAATTAGTGCTTGACAGTCCGCAGCGTAAGTAATAATTACTTACTATGTTTATGAATTTATGAGGCCGGACTTTACGATAGGCGCCGGTTTGTTCAAGGACGGCCAGCCGGTTTTTTGACAGGAAAAGACAGTAAATGCCTAATACGGAATCCAATCCCCCCGATGCAGCGATTCTGACGGAATCCCCCCTGCCGCCAGCCAGAGAAAAACTGGCGGATGCACTCAGCCGGATTCTTGAATACAAGGATTTCAACTCCATCACCAATGCCGAGATCTCCCGGGAGGCCGGTGTCAATGAATCCCTCATATACCGGTATTTTGAGAACAAGCGGGGGCTGCTCCACCAGGTTTTGCACGACTATATGCTCGATTTTCAGGCCCAGGTGCAGCAGGACCTGAAATCCAGCCAGGGGGCCCTGGACAAATTGAGGAGCCTGATCCAGGTGCATATCCGGATGTATGACAGCAACCGGGTGCTGGCCCGTATTCTTTTGCTGGAGGTGAGAAATTTCCCCGGCTATTTTGAAAGTGAAACCTACCAGCTGGTCCAGACATATGGCCGCCTGGTCATGCAGATCATCCGGGAGGGCATGGCAAACGACGAAATCCGGGATGATGTCGCGCCGGCGCGCGTCCGGGACCTGATATTGGGCAGTATTGAACATTTCTGCATGGCCCCGGTTATTTTCGGCCATGAAATTGATTCGGGCGCCGGTGCCTCTCAGTTGGGAGCGCTTATTTTTTCCGGGATCGAAAAAAAAGCGGATGGCGCCGGCTGAAACCGGCAGGGGGGCCCTTGAAAGGGGTGCGGCCGGAGATGGGCCTGGGAGGTAAGTAATCATTACTTGCAGCGCTAAAAGCATGGATTCAAGGAGGTTCGGGCAAGGATGACAGACGAGCTGTTGGAATATGTGCACAAGGATCTGGATGAGACGGTGATGGCCATCGGCGGCCACTACCGGTTCACCGATGAAGTCCGGCTGCCGGTTGCGGACGGGGAGGTCCTGTATTTAAAAGGTTATGCCCTTTTCGATGCCACTTGCTGCGGGGCCGGCGGATGTGCTTATGTCCTGGTGTACGGTATGGTGGAGCAATGGAAAAGCACAACAGACAAGCAGGGGACCGCCGTCTCCCGGATCCGGCCGGTTGCGGACGAAATGCGCCGCCGCGAGATTACCCGGCTGATAAGGGAAAAAGAGATGCTCCAGCAGGTTCAGTTCGTTTAATAATCAAAGGCTGCATGAAGATTGTCAGGCCCGATGGTAACGGCCGGGCTGAGTTTTTTTGAGACTACCCAAGGAAAGGAGATTGCATTATGGCAGGAATTTGTACGTATGGCGGCTATGTGCCGCGATACCGGCTGAACCGCAGCCTGATATACCAGGCCATGGGATGGATGAACCCGGCAAATATCGCCAATGCCGGCGGTGAAAAATCGGTCGCCAATTTTGATGAAGACGCCCTTACTATGGCGGTGGCCGCCGGCATCGACGCCCTTCGCGGCGTGGACCGGACCAGGGTGCAGGGCCTTTATTTTGCCTCCACCACCATGCCTTACAAGGAAAGATTGAATGCGGGGATCATTACCGCTGCCCTGGGCCTGAACGACCAAATTCGGGCCGCTGACTTCAGCGGCGGCATCAAGTGCGGCACCACGGCCCTTCTCTCGGCCCTGGAAGGCGTTGAATCCGGACGCGTGGACAATGTTGTCGTGACCGCCGCGGACAGCCGGCTGGGCAAACCGGCTTCCGCCCAGGAGCTGATCTTCGGCGATGGCGCCGCTTCGGTCACGGTGGGCACGGACAATGTCATCGCGGAATTCAAGGACGCCTATTCGGTGACCTATGATTTCGTCGATCATTTCCGGGGGGAGTTCGCCCGGTTTGACAGGCAGTGGGAGGACCGCTGGATACGCGACCTGGGCTTTATGCAGATTCTTCCCGAAGCGGTGGAAGGGCTGCTGGCCAAGACCGGCCTTAAAATAACGGATTTTTCAAAAGTGGTTTATCCCTGCCATTACGGTGCGGCCCGGAAGGGGCTGAACAAAAAGCTGGGCATTGCACCGGAGGCCGACCAGGATAACCTGCAGCAGCAGGTCGGTGAAACCGGCAGTGCGCACGCCCTGCTCATGCTGGTGGCAGCCCTTGAAAACGCCAGTCCCGGCGACAAAATTCTGCTGGTCAGTTTTGGCAGCGGCTGTGATGCCATGTTCCTGGAGGTGACGGAAAACATAAAAAACCTCCCCAAACGCTACGGCTTGTCCGGCAGCCTGGAAAACCGCGCGGAGCTCGACAATTATACCAAGTATCTGGTGTGGCGCGATATTCTGCCGGGGGACAGGGGCCTTCGTTCGGAAGAGGATCTTTGGACGCGCTGGTCCCAGCTGTGGCGCAAGCGAAAGGAAATCCTGGGCCTCTGGGGAACCCAGTGCCAAAATTGCGGCACACTCCAGTACCCGTCCCAGCGAGTGTGCGTGAACCCGGAATGCGGCGCCACTGATAAAATGAGCCCGTACTGCTTCTCAGACAAGAAGGGCCGGATTGCCAGCTTCACGGGCGACAATCTGGCGGCTTCCATCAATCCGCCGGCTATTTACGGCCAGGTCGTTTTTGAGGAAGGCGGCAAATACATGTTCGATTTCACGGACTGCGACCTGGAGAGTCTCTCCACAGGAATGAGCGTTGAAATGAGCTTCCGGAGAAAATACCGGGATCAGAAAAGAGACATTGCCGGCTATTTCTGGAAGGCCGTACCCACTAAAGAGGAGGTATAACCATGGCTGATGGAATAAAAGATAAGGTGGCCATCCTGGGAATGGGATGCTCCAAGTTTGGCGAGCGCTGGGACTGCAGCGGCGAGGATTTGATCGTGGAGTCCTTCAATGAATGCCTTAAGGACGCGGGTATAGATAAGAAAGAAATCCAGGCGGCCTATTTTGGCACCCATATTGACGAGGTCAATGTCGGAAAGGCGGGAACCCCACTGGCGACAACGCTCAAGCTGCCGTTTATCCCGGTTACCCGGACGGAAAATTTTTGTGCCACCGCCACTGAAGCCCTTCGGGCAGCCTGTTACGCGGTTGCCGCCGGCGCCTATGACATTGTTCTGGCCCTCGGCGTTGAAAAACTGAAAGACACGGGCTATGGCGGGCTGCCGGACGGGGCGGCCTTCGGCACCGAGATGTTTCTGCGCGGCGCCAATGCGACCGCCCCGGGCCTGTTCGCCCAGCTGGCCACCGCCTATGCCGCCAAGTATAATATTTCCATGGAAAAGATCAAGGAGGGCATTGCCCACGTCTCGGAGAAAAGCCATGCCAACGGGGCGATGAATCCCAAGGCGCATCTGCGCAAGGCGGTTTCTGCTGAGCAGATCAAGCGGGCCCCCATGATCGCCTACCCATTGGGGCTTTTTGACTGCTGCGGGGTCAGCGACGGATCGGCGGCAGCGATTGTAACCACACCGGAGATCGCCCGAAGCATCAAGAAAAACCAGGGGATCGTCACGGTCAAGGCACTGCAGATATCTGTCAGCTCAGGGGAAGAGGACACTTACACGGAGTGGGATGGGGCCCATTTTGCCACCACGCGTGTGGCTGCGTCAAAAGCCTATGAAGAGGCCGGGATCAAGGACCCCAGGGAGGAAATCAGCATGATGGAGGTCCATGACTGTTTTTCCATCACCGAGTTCGTCACCATGGAGGATTTGCAAATATCCCCCAAGGGCGGGGCCTACGATGATGTCATGAATGGCTTCTATGACCTAAACGGCTACGTTCCCTGCCAGGTGGACGGGGGCCTGAAGTGCTTCGGCCACCCGATTGGCGCCTCGGGGCTGCGAATGATCTATGCCATGTATGAGCAGCTTTTGGAAAGGGTGCCGGAAGAGCGCAAAGTCAAGCGGCTGAAATACGGCCTGACCCACAACCTTGGCGGCACGCCCTCCAGAAACGTCTCCTCCATCGCAATCGTGGGGCGGGATTAAACAGCATGAGGGGCGGTGGCCGGTTGGCCCCGCCCCTCTTTTACTAATCTTGATGGCTTCGTAAAAAGTCCAATATCTGCGTTGCGCTGCATCCCATCGGAATTTCACGTACTCTATCTTAGGCGTAATCCCTCCTGCCGTTTTGGGGCAAGGTTTCCGGGGGCTGTCAAGCCCTGCGCGCAAGCTTTCCCATATAGCGGTTCCCCTCGGCATAATCGCTGTTGGCTTTCATGAAACCCGCAATGTGCCCATAATGATCCCGAAACACCCGGCGGGACCGGAACAGTCCCATGTGGCCGGCATCGGCTACGGAGGAGAGTTTCTGGTCTTCACTCACACTGTCGATCAGGTCCAGGTGACCGATGGCCTGCTTTGGCGGAGCGATGTTGTCTCTGGTGCCGCCCAGGGCCCAGTTTCCGACATATCATTTATTAATGACTGAATGTTTCAAATTCAACCGAATGGAGCTGGCCGGCGCGCTGGGTGCCGGAATTGATCTGGGAAGCGGGGGTTTCGGTTTTCACGTGCCGGAAATGCTGCCTTTCGGTTTTCCGGGCGGGGCGGACTTTACCTTTGCCCATATACTCCCGGCACATATTTAATTGAGGTCAAAACTGCGGGCGTTGTCGCTGATGGGTATCAGTTGGAATACAGCCGGGAAATCGCATTAGGTGCGGGCGAGGCCTATGTTTATGATTTTGAAGCCACCCAGGATGGCGGTCAAGCGGCACCGCTCCCCCGGCCAATGGTGGATGGAAACCTTTGGAAACGATCCCCTGTGGACAAGCGGGACAAGTCAAAATAGCCTTATACCCGGCCATGAATTGAGAGGTTAATCTTTTTGCCGAATATTGCACTTTTTGAACACTACAGTGATCCCTGTGACGACTGATCCCGGAAAAATGCAAGCCGGAGACAAAAAGGGGCAGCGGCGAACCCCGCAGCGGCTGTTCCAGTTTTTGAATCGCCCCGCCCATCAATTGCACGGGATGGGGCAAATATGATTCATTTATATTTTTTTAAATCAAGCTCGCGCAGAGACGCAGAGACGCAAAGAAAAAAACTCATAAAACTTTGCGTCCTGGCGTCTTGGTGCGCATTGTTTACTTCATCTGACAAGGTCATACTTGCCGTCATACCCCCGCGGCGTTACCATCCGGTCGCCATAGACAAACGTCTGGCTGTTGCCCACAAAGACCGTGGTCTGCATGCCCACCTTTGTGCAATCCAGGGTTTCGAGGGTGCACAGGGAAACGCTCTGGCCGTCTCTCATGGCAGCGGTGGTCAGGCCCACGGGCGTGTCCCCGGATCGTAGGCCCAGCAGGATCTGCCGGGCCGCTTCGAGCTGCCAGTCGCGCTTTTTGCTTCGCGGATTGTAGAAAACAATGGCAAAATCGGCTTCGGCCGCCATTTGAATCCGCTTTTCGATCACCGGCCAGGGCGTGAGCAAATCGCTTAAACTGATGGCGGCAAAATCGTGCATCAACGGGGCCCCCAACAGCGCGGCCCCGGCCGAAAGCGCCGGAATGCCGGGCACGATCTCCACGTTCAGCGCATCGGTTTCACCGCTGCCGACGGCCACATGGTTGTTCCGGCACAGTTCAAAGACCAGCCCCGCCATGGCATACACGCCCGGATCGCCGCTGCAGACCAGGGCGCACGACCCGCCGGATCTTGCGGTTTCAATGGCCTGCCAGACCCGTTCGACCTCCCGGGTCATGCCGGTGGCAATCACCGGTTTTTGCCCGATCAACGGCCGGACCAGGTCAATGTAGGTGGTATAGCCGCAGATGGTGTCCGCCGATTCGATCACCTGCCGGGCCCGGCCGCTCATGTGGGCCGGCCCGCCCGGCCCTATGCCGACGACAGAGAGGATACGGCCGCCACGGCCACCGTCACGTTGCCGGACTTCACCTTGGGCACCAGCAGTCTCGCCCTGCCGGCTGCCCGTATCGCTGCTGCTTCGCATACGCTGTTGACTCCCATATGTTTTTCGACCATCGCCGACGGGGTTTTCACCCCCTCGACCGCGGCCAGTATGTCGCGATCATAGCCTTCAAGGGGTCTTTTAAAATACCCGGCCATGGCCGGCAATCCCGGTTCGCTCAATTTTTCGGATATGGTGGCAAACCTCCGGATACTGGCCCGGCTTAACCGATGATCCTCAAAGACGGCGCAAACAGCATCAATTACCTCCTGCGATGCTGTGCCGCTGTTGCAGCCCACGCCCACCATCAGACTTTTCGGGCGCAGCACCAGAACCTCATCCGGCAGATCGCAAATCAAATGGTCCACAAAGACCCCCGGCCCGTTTCCAAAGCCGGCGTCATTGTCCAAATCCGTCCATTCCCGGAGCCTGTCATCCAATATATGATACGGGTCATGGCGCCGGACCGATCGCCCTGAAAGAAACGCCATGCTCACGGCCTTGACGGCTGCCGGGTTTTCCATCTCCAGGTCGTATTGCCCCGCGATCCGATCAATGGCCGGCACGCCGGCATTGTCCGTGGCCGTGGATATCACCGGCACAGCCCCGATGCAGCCGGCCACGGTTTCGGCCAGGGCATTGGCCCCGCCGGCATGGCCGGAAAGGAGGCTGACGGCGAACCGGCCCGCATCGTCGACTGCCACCACTGCCGGATCGCTGGTTTTGCTGCCGAGAAGCGGTGCGATCATGCGCACGGCAATACCGGTGGCCATGACGAAAATATGGGCCTCGTATTGATGAAACGCTTCCCCGACGGCATCAGCCAGCCGGGCAAAGCCGAACGCCCCTGCCGGCGGCGGGTCAACGGCCCGGCCGGCATAGATGACGGCACCTTCAATCTGTCCGGCGATGGCTTCGGCAAGCCGGGCGCCGGACGGTGTAACAGCCCATACGGCTTTCGATGCGTTATGGACCATCCGACGAATCCTTTCCCTGGCGATAGCCGTGGGAAAACCCCCGATCATAGAGTTTGGAGGCGACAAACGCCTCGTCCGGCTGGGCCACGGCCTTTCCCGCAATAATGACGGCCTGGCCGGTAATGCCGCTTTGCGCCATGGCCGCCGTCAACTGCTGGGCCGTGGTTCGGATTACCTGCTCGTCGGGCTGCGAGGCCCGAAAGACCACGGCCACGGCGGCGTCTTTGCCGTAATGTTTAACCAGCACCGGCTGCACCTTTTCCACCAGCCCACTGGACAAATAAATCGCCATGCTGGCCTGGTGGGCGGCCAGCGAGGCGAGCTGCTCGCGTTCCGGTACGGGCGTGCGGCCTTCCATGCGGGTCAAAATCAGCGTCTGGCAGACCTCGGGCCGGGTATATTCCAGCTTGAGGGCGGCTGCGGCGGCAAAGGCCGCTGTGACCCCGGGGATAACCCCATAGGGCACCGCCTGCCGGTCGAGTTCGGCCATCTGCTCGGCAATCGCGCCGTACAGGCTCGGATCCCCGGAATGCAGGCGCACCACCTTTTGTCCCGCCCTATGGGCCTCGACCATGATGTTTACGATTTCCTCGAGGTGCATGCCCGCGCTGTTTTCCTTCCGGGCGCCTTCGGCCCAGCGCACGGCGGCATCCGGGACCAGGGAGCCGGCGTAGACGACCAGGTTGGCTTGCTCTAAAGCCTTCTTGCCCTTCACTGTGATTAACTCCGGGTCGCCCGGGCCTGCGCCGACAAATTGTATGGGATGTTTATGCATAATTAAAAGTCCTTACTTTTCCTCGCCGACAAAACAAACACCGGATTGCCCGCCGAAAGACGCATCCCCGCCGGCATCCGCGCACCTTTCGAGACCTGGACCTGAACGAGTTCGGTTTCAAAATCCTCCGCGTTTAAAATGTCCAGACAGGCGGTTACGGTTTCGATCACCACGGCATTAATGACGATCCGGCCGCCGGGCTGGAGTCGCTTAACAGCCGTGTTTAATATCTCCGGCAAGGCCTCGCCGCCGCCGCCGACAAAGATCCGGTCCGGGTCGGGCAGCGCGTCCATGCCCGACGGCAGCTGCATTTCATGGACGAACATGTTGGACACGCCGAATTTTTCGATGTTTTGCCGGATATTTTTTACCCGGTCCGCATTTTTTTCCACGGCCTCGATCCGGCCGCCCGTAACAAAAATCGATGCTTCAACGGCCACGGCCCCGCTGCCGGCACCCAGATCCCACATGACCGAACCGGGTTCCAGGCGCAGCTTGGCAATGGATACCGCCCGCACCTCGGCCTTGGTGATCATGCCCCGGTCATGGGCGTAGTCTTCATCCGGGCCGCCGAGGCCCGGCCGGCATCGCCGCTCGGCTTCCGGCCACAAAATTACGGCATTGGGTTCGGAAAACGTACGCCCCGCCGCCGCTTCCGGGACCAGCCACTCGACCCGTTCATCGGCTTCCCCCAGCCGCGAGACCACACAAACCCGCCACCGGCCGGGCGCATGCCCGGCTGCCATTTCCGCTGCATACGCCGGGGTATGCCGGCGGTCCGTAAACACAAAAACCGGGCGAAAACCGCCCAGGGCGGCGCACAAACCGGATTCGCCGTCCCGGCCGTGCAGACTCACCACGACGGCATCCGCCCAGGATTTGCCGATCCGGGCAAAGGCCTCGGCCATCACGGAAACATTGGGCAAAATTTCGACGTTTTCTTCGCCGAGCGTTTCCGCCAGCGTCGTGCCGATGCCGTAAAACAGCGGATCGCCCGTGGCCAAAACCACCACGCGGTGATCTTGCATCGCGCCGCGGATTTGATCGATCACATCGGAAACGGGTGCTTTGATTTCGACTTTCCGGCCGGGATAGCCGTCAAACAACGCCAGGTGGCGCTTTGCCCCGACCAGGATATCCGCGGCATCGATGGCCTCGCGATGCCGGGAGGCCAGATCCGCCCGGCCGACTCCCATGCCGATGACCCGGACTTGCTTCATGATTGCACCCCATGTTTTTCAGCCGTTGCCGCCACGGCGCCCTCGTAATCAAACAACACGGCGCGCACGTTTACCCGCCCGCCGGCAAAAAAATGGGCCGCGGCCGCCATTTTTTCCGCCACATCCGAAAACACGGCCGGACAGGCTTCGCAGAGTATAAAAAACGCTTCCCGCGCCGTATTGGCGCCGCCAACCCTTTCCGCCACTTTGCTTTCCGCACCGGCTGCCGCCGCCCAACGAGCGAGGTCTTCTAATACCATCCGGGATTTCGCCGCGTGGGTGTGGGGCACGCCTTTGGCCATTTTCACCGCCTTGCCGAAAAACGCGGCCAGAACCACATTTCCGATGCCGCGCTCGGCCATGATGGTCATGGCCTTTTCAAAATAATCGCCGATCTGGACAAAGGCTTCGGCCGGCATTTCGGCAAACATGGCCTGGGCATGCCGCTCGCTTCGCCTGCCCGTGGTGCAGACCACGGTGTCCAGGCGCGAGGCCGCGGCCACGGCCACCGCCGAGTCGATGGTGGCGATATAGGCCGCATGGCTCATGGGGCGGACCACGCCCGTGGTGCCGAGTATGGAGATGCCGCCAACAATTCCGAGCCGGGCGTTTAAGGTTTTTCGGGCAATGGCTTCGCCGTCTGCCACAAAGATTTCCACTTCGATTCCCCGGCCGTCTTCGGCATTTTGGATCCCATTTGCCGCCACCGCTTCGATGGCCTGCGTGATCATTTTCCGCGGCCCCGAGTTGATGGCCGGCAGGCCGACCGGGACCTCGAGGCCGGGCTTGGTCACCCGGCCCACGCCTTCGCCGCCGGTGATCTGCACGCCGTTTTTTCCGGTCCTTTTCACCCGGGCGCCGATAATCGCGCCGTTGGTCACATCCGGGTCGTCGCCGGCGTCCTTTTTCACCCGGCATTCGGCAACCCCGCCTTCCCGGCGGCATTCTTGGACGGAAATGGTCCAGGTCCCACCGTTTAACAGCGCCACATCAACTTCAGCCGGTGCGGATTGCCCATAGAAGACCATGGCGGCAGCCTTTGCCGCGGCCGCGGCCGCCGTGCCGGTGGTAAATCCGGAACGCAGATTTTTTCGCCTGTTGCGCTGTCTGCTCATGCGATGAAATAAAACCCCACTGCTACCAATATGATGCTGGCCACCCGGAAAAACTGGCCGAGCAACAGGATCTGCAGCCCCAGTTTCGGTTGAAAGATTCCCATGTAGCGCGGCAGCTGATGCCGGATCGCCCGCACGGGAAAGGCGATGACGTTTCCGGCGATCAGGGCGAGCACCGTCTGTTTCACCGTGATCACCCCCTGGTCGAGCAGGGCGCCTGCGGCGGCAAAGCCGGAGGTAAACTCGGCCACAAAACTCAGCACCACCACGGACAACGCTTCCACGGGGATAAAGCCCACGGTCAGCGTCTCGGCCAGCCAGTGGCGCACCAGGGCAAACACGCCGAGGGCGTTTACAAAATAGATGGCCACGTAAATGGGGACCACATACATCAGTATCGTGGTATACCGGGCCGGCAGCCGGCGGCGGATGGCTGCCAGCGCCCCTTCGTTTTTGCGGCTTTCGGTGCGCCCGACCGCCTCGGCCTCGCTTTCCGGCGCGGCTTTCGGCTTTGCAAAAAACCGCCCGTAGACCACGAAGGCCACGGTCCGCAGCAATACTGCGGCAAAGGTCAGGGCGAAATACAGGACCCCGGCGGTCTTGGTCAGCGGCACCACGATAAAAAAGGTCGTGGGCAGGTGCAGGAAATAGGCCGGAAACTGGTTGATAAAATTGGTCAGCATCACCTGCTGCTTTGAAATCTTTTCTTCCTGGTAGTAATCGACCAGCATGGCGTTGGCTGAAACGCCGGAAAAAAACGCCGTGGAAAAGGCCGCACTGCAACGGTGGCCCAGGTTGGCATAGGAAAACAAGGGACTTGCCAGCGCCCCGATTTTTCGGGTCCATCCCCGGGCCTCGATGGCCTGGGCCACGGCCAGTCCGAAGCCGATAAACAGGCAAAGCCGCAGCAGGGGCATCAACAGCTTGTCCCAGGCCGTTGCCAGCGTCATATCCCCGATAAAAAGCAGTCCGGCACCGACCATCACCGCCGAGATGGTCAGCGAAACCGCAAGCGCCCGGTATTTCGGTCTGCTTTTTTTACCCATGCCCGTTTCGATGCTTTGCCATAATCAGGGTCCAGTAATCGGGCGGCGCCGTTTTAAACTCCCCGATATTTTCCACGATACGTTCCCCGGGCAGTCCGCAGCTGACCACCCCGATGCTTTCATCCTCCCACCCGTGCTCGGACAGCGCGCTGCTGATGTCGGAAACGTTTTTGTAGGCCTTTAAAAACACCACGTTTTCCGAGCGATTGCCGAACTGCCGGAACCGGTCGCCGCCCTTGACCCCGGACATGATCAGCAGGGACTGCTCGCCCTCGACCAGCGGCCGGTTCACCCGGGCCGCGGCCGCCTGGTAGGAGGTAATGCCGGGCACGGCCACCATCTCCACCTCCGGGGCGATTTTTTCCACGTGCCGGGCCAGGTACCCGTAGGTGGAATAGGTCAGGCAGTCGCCCAGGGTCAGAAAAGCCACGTTTTTGCCCTGCGACAGCGGCTCGACAACCCGGCGCGCATTTTCTTCCCAGGCGCGCTGCAGCACGTCGGCGTCCTTGCTCATGGGAAACGCCAGCATCCGGACTTCGGTGTGTTCGGGCACATAGGGTTCGGCGATCTTGACGGCCAGGCTGTAGCTGTTTTTGGTCGAACTGGCGGTAAAGATCACGTCGACCGTTTCAAGCATCTTGACCGCCTTGATGGTGATCATGTCCGGATCGCCCGGCCCCACGCCGATGCCGTAGAGGGTGCCGTATTGGTTTTCCATAACCATTGCTCCTTTGGGGTTCGTCACAAAATAACTTGAACATTTGGCTTGTTCTTTTTCCCGTCTTCTTTGTTGCTGCGTCGGTCAAATAGCTTGCTATTCTCCCTCCTCGCGCCTCGAAGACGGAAAAAATTCCGGCGCCAAAATTGCCCAACTTATTTTGTGACGAACCCGTAATAAGTTTTGGCCAGCAATATAAGAGCGTTGACCACGGCCGCCGCCACGTTGGAACCGCCCTTCCGCCCGGTATTGGTGATGTAAGGGGTATCGACGGTCAGCAGTTCGGCCTTGGATTCGGCCGCGTTGACAAAGCCCACGGGAAAGCCAACCACCAGCGCCGGATTGGCGATGCCCTGCCGGATCAATGCGATCAGGCGCATCAGGGCCGTCGGGGCATTTCCGATTACGTAGATGCCGCCGGCCATGGCGTCGGCGGCGACGTCCACGGCGGCTTCGGCCCGCGTGGTGCCGTTTTTTTCGGCCATATGGGCAATTTCCTGCGATGCCATGAAACAGGCCGCCTCGCATCCATATCCGGCCAGGTCCTTCTTGCGTAGACCGGCCAGCGCCATGCTCGTATCCGTGATGATCGGACGGCCCTGCTTGATCGCGGCGATGCCGGCATCCACGGCCTCCGGATGAATCCGCACTGTGTTAAGGTATTCGAAATCGGCGCTGGTGTGGATCATCCGGGCCACCACGGCCCAGTGATGCGGTGCGAATCCGTGTTCGCCGGCTTCATTTTTAATAATTTCAAAACTGGTTTTTTCGATTTCATCGGGCCGCATGGCGTGCCTCCTGTTCGGCTTTGTATTTCCGGCAGGCCGCGGCAAAGCCCCGGCCGATTGAAGGGCGGCTTTTGAAATGCAGGTGCACGTAGCTGCCCAGACACCTATGGATCAGCCAGCCCGGGCATCCCCGGTCCGCGCCGCTTTTATCGGTCGCCCCATAGGCCGGCAAGGCACCGGCGGGCGCATCGGTTTCGGCCAGGTGCGAGTAGTGAAATTCATGGCCGCGAACGGTCGTACCGGCCGGCCCCAGCGGCGTGTCGCGGACGAATTCGATTTCCCGGTAGCCCAGGGCGGCCAGGCGCTGCTGCATGCACACGTCAAAGGCAAACACGCCGGCCATGTCATAGGGGCGGCCGTCGGCGGTTACCAGTTTCCGGCACAAGTACATGAACCCGCCGCATTCGGCATAAACCGGCATGTTCGATGCGCAAAGGTTGAAAATGGTCTCGCGCATAGAAACATTTTCAGATAATGCCGCCGCGAAAAGCTCGGGATAGCCGCCGCCGAAATAAAGACCGTCCACACGGGGCGGCGCGGCATCGGTCATGGGCGAAAAAAATTGAATGTCGCAGCCGTTTTGCCGAAGCACGTCCAGGTTGTCTTCATAGTAAAAGCAAAACGCCGCGTCCCGGGCCACCCCGATGCGGAGGTCGGGTGCCGGGGCAGCAGACATGCCCGGCGCATCCGGTTCATCCGGTTCATCCGGTTCATCCGGTTCATCAGGGGTCACTTCGGGCAGGCGTTTTACAAGAACGTCCAGATCCAGGCGGGCCGCTGCCATGTCCGCCAGCGCATCGACGGCGGCGTCGGACAATGCGTGATCGTCTGCCGTGTAAAGCCCGAGGTGGCGGTCCGGGATCGTCACATCGGCGTTTCTCGGGATCGCCCCCAGCAGCGGCACGTCGGTAGTGCCCGCCAAGGCCTGCTGCAAATACGCCAGATGCCTGTCGCTTCCCACGTTGTTGGCCAGGACGCCGCAAAAGCGCAGGTCCGGATCGAAATCCAGAAACCCCTTGACCAGGGCCGCAAAACTTCTGGCCATACTGGATGCATCGACGACCAGCAGCACCGGCAGCCCGAGCCACTTGGCCATCTGGGCCGTCGATCCGGACTCGCTTGTCCCGTCGTAGCCGTCATAAAGACCCATGACCCCTTCGGCTACGGCGATGTCGGCATCGCGGGCCGCATCGGAAAATATCTGCCGACACGTCGTCCGTTCCAGCATCCAGCCGTCGACGTTGCGGCTGGTGCGGCCGGTCACCCGACCGTGGTGGCCGGGGTCGATGAAGTCCGGCCCCACCTTGAACGGCGCCACCTGCAGGCCCTTTTTTTTCAGGGCCGCCATCAGGGCCAGGGTGACCGTGGTCTTGCCGGAGCCGCTTATAGGGGCGGCGACCACGAAGCCTTTTATTTTTGAGTTGTTGCGGGTCATATTGAGTTCGATTTTAACCTGACTTTATTTTCACCACAGAGGACACAGAGATCGCAGAGAAAAAAATTTTCCCGGTTATCCGATCGCGCCTCGCGCCGGCCCCTTCATTAACTATTGGTAATTGGCAATTCACCATTCACAATTCGTTTTTCGTTTTTCCTTTTTCCCAACTCTGAACCGGCTTGCCGCAGGCGATGGGCGGCTACTTTTCGCTTTAATCTTCCGGCCCTTGTTTTCTAAGGCGCATCGGCCGGGGGCATTCCTGCCCCCACCCCGCTCTCACTGCCCGGCTCGACAAAACGCTTCTTTTGTAAAGGACTCCATAGCCATTCAAAATCACTCGGCTTCGATTCGGCGGGGCTTCCCCCACCCGATGCGCCTAAGAAAAACTACGGGCCTACAGATAAAGTCGCTCAAAGCAGCCCCCCATCGCCTGCTCAGTTCCCGGCTTTAAACGGCCGCCACACAATTTGATTTCCGGCATAAATCCCCTTACAGATTATGGGTAACTGACCATTTAAAAGGCCGGTTTTACATGATCCGATACTGTACAATGCTGCCCTGACCGGCGGCGTGGAAAAGTTGGTTTCCGAGCGGAAATTAAGCGTCGAAGACGCTTCTGGAGCGAGGAAACTTACTTTCCACGCCGCCGGTCAGCCGAAATGCTACGGGCAGATTTTGCAAAAAGCCGCCAAAACAGCCCCCCATCACCTGCTCAGTCCCCGGCTTTAAACGGCCGCCACACAATTTGATTTCCGGCATAAAATGCCTTACAGGTTATGGGTAACAAAACAAACGGCTTTTCATAGTCCGATACGGCACAATGCTGCCCTGACCGGCGGCGTGGAAAAGTTGGTTTCCGAGCGGAAATTAAGCGTCGAAGACGCTTCTGGAGCGAGGAAACTTACTTTTCCGCGACGCCGGTCAGCCGAAATGCTACGGGCAGATTAACGCCCTTTCGATTCAGTGCCGTATTCCGTCAAACCCGAACCAATCTCCTGTCTTGCCGCTGCATTAAAGTGCTCCGGGTACAGGATCGCCCCGATCCGGCAGATGCCGTCGAGAAGCCGCAGGGTGGGCCGGGACACTTTGGTTTCATCCACCAGATGAACCTCGCCTTTGCGGACGGCCGTAATCACATCAAAACCGGGCTCGTTGACAATCTCTTCGACCGTCACCCGGTTCATCACGCCTTTCTGGGCCAGGTATACGTCGATTTCGCCGGCGTGCGACAAAATTTTTTCCTTGCCGTAGGCGGCGATGTTGGTGGCCCGCACGGCCGTCGCGTCGGCGGCCACGTTGATGCCGCCGGCACATGTTAGTGCAAACAGCGGCATGGAACCGGGCGTAAAGGTTTTGAACCGGTCATGGATGGCCTCGAAATAGACGTGCTTTTTCGATTCAATGCCGCCGGCAATCTCGCGGGCCTCGGCAACGCCGTCTTCAAAACGCCGGATCATTTCTCGTGCAGCGGGTTCCTTTTCAACCAGCCGCGCCAATATCTTCCAGTACGTCTTCATTTCCGAAACGTTTCCGGGCTGCAGCGACACCACCCGGACGCCGAAGTCTTGCAGGCGGTCCATCAAATCCGCGTAGCCGCGGTCGTGCATGGGCCGCACCAGCAGCAGGTCGGGCCGGGCCGCCAGGAATCGTTCCGGGCCGTCATGGACCGAAAAGCCGGGCAGGTCTTCGGCGGCCTTAAGGCGGTCGCTGCTGCGGGACACCCCGATCAGGGCGTCAGCAGCCCCCATGGACAGCAGGTTTTCCGTATGCGCCCCGTAAAGCGAAATAATGCGGGAAAAGGGCTTTTCCACCCGGATCTTTCGGCCGGCGGCATCCACGATGCCGTTTTGGCCGAAAAGGCCCATTTCGGCGGCAAAACCCGAAACCGCAGGCAGCAGTAAAAGGCCGAGGGCAATGAAAAGAACGAATCCAAGGCGGCTTCCTGCTCTGCCGAGCCAAAAGTCTCCGCAGTGCATTGACTTCCAGCCCCAACTCTGCAGCTTCTCGAGGTCATTTTCGCGAAGGCGGGAATCCATTGAAATCGGATAAATATGGATTGCGGCTAACGCCTTGAACTGAGACCTGCCTCCCGATGAAGACCGGGACAAGTTCTCGGCAATGACGAATGACTGTCTTTTTCTCATCTTAAAAACACCACCTGCGGGGCATTCACTGCCGCCTCGTAAGTGAGGCGGACGTCGACTTCAAATACCGCCCGCAAAACATCTGCATCAAAAATCTCATCCGTTTTCCCGGCGGCGCTGACCCGCCCGGCTTTCATGAACACGAATTGGTCGGCGTAGCGCGCGGCCAGGTTGATGTCATGCATCACGGCCACCACCGTGGCCCCGTCACGGCAAACGCGGTCGGCGGCCAGGTCGAGCAGACGCAGGGCGTGCTTGACATCCAGGTTGGCGCACGGCTCGTCGAGCAGCAAAACCTGCGTCTGCTGGGCCATGGCCCGGGCAAAAATCACCCGCTGCTTTTCGCCGCCGGACAGTTCGGTCATATAACGGCCGGCCAGATGATCGGCCCGGCAATCGGCGAGCACCGAATCCACGAAGGCCATGTCGTCAACCGATGGTGCACAAAACCGGCCGATATGCGGGTACCGCCCCATGGCCACCACTTCCCGCGCCGTGTAGGGAAAGTTGACCCGGTATTCCTGGGGCACCAGCGCCATTTGCTGCGCCAGGTTCCGTTTGGCGAAGTCCGGCAGGCGATGGCCGTTATAGCGGATTTCACCACCGTCCGGCCGCTTGTGTCCGCACAGCAAATCAAGCAGCGTGGTCTTGCCGCACCCGTTGGGACCGATCACCGCGTAAAACCGGCCCGGCAAAAGCGAAAGCGATACGCCGTCGACCGCCGGATGGGCGCCATAGGCGTATGAAACGTTTTCGAGTTCAAAACCCATGGCCCATCGCCCCCATCTGCCGTCGGCGGAATACGTAACAGAAAAACGGTCCGCCGATTAAGGCGGTCAGCACCCCGATGGGCAGTTCCGACGGCAGCACCGCCCGGGTTACCGTGTCGGCGGCCAGCAGCAGCAATGCGCCGACCAGAAGCGATACCGGCATCAGGCGCCGGTTGTCCGGCCCGGTCACCCCGCGGACCAGGTGCGGCACCAGCAGGCCCACAAAACCGATAATGCCGGTCACCGACACGCAGACCGCGGCCATGAGGCTGACGCAGACCAGAAGCGCCGGAGACAATCGTTTCGCGTCCACGCCCAGCGATTCCGCCGTTTTGGTGCCCAGGGAAACGGCGTTTAAATCCCGGGCGAAAAACAGACACACGGCCGTGCCCAGCCCCGTCACCGCGGCGATGATGCCGACGTCAGCCCACGTTTTGGACGCCAGGCTGCCCATGAGCCAGAACACCAGCACGGCCACCCGTTCATCGGCCAGGTATTTCAGAAAACTGATGCCGGCCGATAAAATGGCGGCCACGATAATGCCGGACAAAATCAGGTTATTGGAGGAAAACCCGCCGGCCGATCCGGCCAGATACATCACCACCATCAGCGTGGCCACCGCGCCGGCAAAGGCAAACAGGGGCACAGAGTAACCGCCCAGCCATTCAATATTGATCAGCAGCGCAATGGAGGCACCGAAGGCCGCGCCCGCCGAAACGCCCAGGGTATACGGATCGGCCAGGGGATTGAGCAGAATGCCCTGGTAGACCGCACCCGAAACGGCCAGCGCCCCGCCCACTATGGCAGCCGTTAAAATGCGCGGCAGTCGGACATCGACCACCACGGCACGGGCCATGGGGTCGATTGCGGCCGCCAGATTTTCGCTGCCGGTCAAGGCGGAGGCCACGATCCGGATCACATCGGATACGCCGACATGGACGTAGCCCATGCCCGCCGCTGCGGCCATCAGCAGACAAAGCAGTGCGCCAAGCACTGCCAACTGCGGCCAGAGTCGCCCGTTTCGCAGTCGATACCATGTTGTTTTGTCGGTTTTACGATTCATAAAATAAAAAAGCCCTCCCAAGCCTTTGGCTGGAGAGGGCTGCACCCGTCTTTCTTGGCCCTTCTTATGTTATTGTCCGACGATGCCGCGCGTCCAGACACATGTTTTTCCAAGGCAGGTCTTCTGGCTCTCGGATCGTCCTACTTTCCGCGCCTTCCCATTGAGCGGACCTTTTTAAAAAGGCCCGCCGAAAACCAACAGTGGCGTTTTGCGGATTTCGTCCCCGATCACAGCGGCGGGTCCGCTCCCGATTTTCACGGGATTCCCTGTTTGTGCCCGATTCCGGGCACCTTAAAACGACTAAATTACATGCAGCGACATCGATTTGTCAAGGAAAAACACATTAACCCGGTCGGGATTCATCAAAATAACCACCTTATATTTTTAAGTTTTTTCAAATGATCCCATCGTTTAAAATCGAACCGGCATCAGGATTGCGTCTTGACAGAGTGTTTTCAAAAGGCTATAAGCGCTTCCTAAATTTGAATGGTGTTTCAGGCAAACGGAATCCCGTGAAAATCGGGAGCGCACCCGGCGCTGTAACCGGAAAAGAAAACACCGACGCCCCAAAACGCAGGTCACTGTTTTTAAAGAACGGGAAGGCCGGCGGCGATCGGTTCCGGAAGCCAGAAGACGTGCTTGAAAGGCCGTAATGACGGGATCTGATGGTAAAGGGTTCCGGCGGGAGAGTGATCTCCGGTCGGAACCCTTTTTTTTGGACCAAACAATTTTGCAAAACGGGAAAAGGAGAACCGCATGACCGAAGCACTGAAAACCGCCCAAGCGCAAAGCGACCGGGAAAGATCGAATAGGAAACGGCTACACGATACCATTGCATCCATTGGCCGGCCCGATGACCCCACGCGGGAAGCCGCCAGAAAACGGCTTTCCGAACAGGCCAAGCCGGCCGGCAGCCTCGGCATGCTGGAGCATTTAAGCGAGCGGCTGGCCGGCATTGCTGCCACGATAGACGTCCGGCTCGACCGCAAGTGCATCGTGACCTGTGCCGGCGATCACGGCGTGGTCGATGAAGGGGTCAGCTGCTTTCCCCGGGAAGTGACCGAGCAGATGGTCTACAATTTCATAAACGGCGGGGCTTCCATCAACGTCCTGGCCCGGCATGCCGGGGCAACGGTACGGGTGGCGGATATCGGCGTTGACGCCGATTTCGCCACCAACCTGCCCATGTTTCACAAAAAAGTCCGCAAGGGCACTTCCAATTTCCGCCGGCAGCCGGCCATGGACCGTTCGGAAGCCGTCGAAGCCATCAATGCCGGCATCGCCATTGTAAACCAATTGGCCCAAGATCAGGGCCTCGACATGCTCGGCACCGGGGATATGGGCATCGGCAACACCACGCCGTCAACCGCTGTCATTGCGGCGTTTTCCGGCATTGCCGTTGAAAAATTGACCGGTCGGGGCACCGGGATCGACGACGAGGGGCTTGCCCGCAAAATCAAGGTGATCGAAGACGGCCTGGCCGTCAACCGGCCCGACCCGAACGACCCCATCGACGTGCTGGCCAAGGTGGGCGGATTTGAAATCGGGGGGCTGGCGGGGCTGGTCATCGGGGCTGCCGCCCGGCGCATCCCGGTGGTCTGCGACGGCCTGATCGCCACGGCGGGCGCGCTGATCGCCTGCGAGCTGGCGCCGGCGGCCAAAGCATATCTGTTTACAAGCCACAAATCCGTGGAAGTCGGCCACCGGTACATGATCGACCGCCTGGAGATTGCCCCGATCCTGGACCTGGGCCTGCGCCTGGGCGAAGGCACGGGTGCCGCCCTTGCCATGGAAATCCTGGATGCCGCCACCCGGGTGCTGGCCGAAATCAAGACCTTTGAGGAAGTGGCCGTTACCAATGCCCGGCAGTGAATGGGAGAGCCATGGTTGAAAGCCAAAATCCGGTCATCCGGAAAAATTCAGTAACGTATAAGACAAGTTTTCGAAATCGAAATCGAAATCGTAATCCAAATCGAATGCTCCGATTTCGAAAGGGATTTCGATTTCGATTTCGAAAAAGCCTTTTTCAAACATTAAAATTCATACGCCAGCTGTGCGGTGATCACCGTGTTGTCATCATCGTTTTCATAGGTTTCCCGGAGATATTCCAGGCCGAGAAAGGTCCCGGGCAGCGGGTGGCAGAAGGCGACGGCGCCGTAGCGGGTTTCGGCCAGTGCATCTGCAGTTCTGTCATTCCTGCCTATGAGAAGGCAGGTCTCAGGTATCTGGCGGATGCGCTGCCGCTTATCCGCCCTACGCCTGGAGTCATTGCCGCAAAATTTCAGCCTAAATTCAGGTTCAAATAACCGGATTCGGTTTTTTACTCGGCCTTCAAAGCGGACAAGGCGCTTTTCAGGTGCCCCACCCAGATATCGACAAAGGCATCATATTCCGCGGTGCCCTTCATCACGGTTTCACATTCGATGCCGGCGTTTTCGAGCACAGAACGCCAGGAGTCTTTGCCGGAGCCGGCCATGTCGTTTTGTGCATGATCGCCGGCAACCGACATAAAGGGCATCAGCCAGGCTTTTTCCACACCGTTTTCCTTTACCTGATCGATGATGACATCCGCCTTCGGAAAACCTTCCACCGTGCCGACAAACACGTTTTCATCCGCGAGCTGAAGCCGCCACATCAGGGCGGCGTATACGGCATTGGCCGGATGATGGGTGCCGTGGCCCAAGAGCACCACCGCCTCATCGGCCGCCCGTTTTTCCGGGATGGTGGCAAGTATCGCCTGGGCTACTTTTTCCATATCCGCCGGCCCGCCGAGCATCGGCAGCCCGATACGGACATGATCAATGCCTTCGGGCATCTGCTCAAAGCGCTCGGCCACGCGGACCAGGTCATGGTATTCCGCACCGGCAATCGTGTGCAGCGACTGGACGGCCACCGCCGTAAAACCCGCATCGGCCATTTCGGCCAGGGCCTGGGCGGGCGAGTTCAGCTTTTCTCCCTGTTTTTCGAGTTTGTCCCGGATAATACGGGACGTGTAGGCCCACCGCACGGCAATATCCGGAAACGCGGACCGCACCGTTTTGTCGATGTGGTCGAATGCCGCCTGGGCTTCGGGCAGGCTGGAACCGAATGCCACCAGCAAAATGCCCTTTTTTTGGGGCTTATGGTGGTGATGGCCATGGCCATTGGCCGCAGTCATGGTACCGGCAATCAGCAATACGCTTAGAAAACCGACAATTGCCATCTTTTTCAGATCGTTGCGCTTCATATCCTTCTCCTTTGCTTTGCGGCCTTTCTGTTTAAAATCTGCCCACCGCCAAACGATTTGTGATTTTGCCGGAATCGGTGGCATTTTAATGCCGGCCTGACGGATGTAAAACGAAAAAAGCCCTCCCAAGCCTTGCGGCTTAAGAGGGCTGCACCCGTCTTCTTGGCCCTTTTTATCGCATCAAAGCCGCACGTGGCCGCGCGCACGGCAAATGATACAAGCAAAAGGCAGGTCTTCTGGCTTTCGGATCGATCTACTTTCCGCGCCTTCCCGTTCCAAGAACAGTGGCGTTTTGCGGATTTCGTCCCCGATTACAGCGGCGGGACCGCTCCCGATTTTCACGGGATTCCCTTTTGAGCCCCTGTGGAGGGCACCTTCGCTTCGCAATTATTTTTAGAAGGTCCTAACGGAGCGGGCAAACCATGTCAAGTCGATTTTGGCAAAATAAAGGAGTTAAGACGCTCGCTGTTGGTGATGGTGGAACGGGGGGGGCGTTCGTTGAGCGCCTATACCGCCGGGTCCAGCACCTTTCGAACAGTTTTTGCCAGTTTTGCATAGCTGACGGGTTTCATTAAAATACTGCCGATGCTTGGATCTTTTAAGAGGTCGTTAGATTTCTCACTGAAACCCGTCCAGAGAATCACCGGGACGTCTTGACGAATTGTTTTTATGGAACGGGCGAGCTTATCTCCGGTCAAGTTCGGCATGGCCATATCTGTGATAACAAGATCAAATTGGGTCGGGGCAGACCGAAACGTTTCCAGGGCTTCCAGGCTATCGCTTATCGCTGTCACCTCATACCCTAAATCTTGGAGGCTTTGCTGATGCACTTCCAATACATTCCGTTCATCGTCCACAATAAGAATATGCTCCGTTCCACCCTGAAGCTGTTCATCCCTTTGTAATCCGCAATCCTCAGCCTGCCATTGCGATAACGGCAAGTAGACCTCAAATGTTGATCCCCTGCCAGGTTCACTGCGGACTGAGATATGGCCGTTATGCGACTTGACAATACCATGAACAATAGACAACCCTAAGCCGGTGCCCACCCCTTTTTGCTTGGTTGTAAAATAGGGCTCAAAAATTTTATCCAGGTGCGTTTTTGGAATGCCGACACCTGTGTCCTTGATCATGATCCGGACATATTCGCCGGGCGACAGATCCGGATATGTTTTGTTCGTGTTCCGATCAAAGTTGATTGGCGCCACGCAAATCTTCAGCACCCCTTCCCGGTCCTTCATGGCATGAACCGCATTGGTGGCAAGATTTATAATAATCTGATGAATCTGGGTGGCGTCGGCATGAATAATTAGATGTTCGCTGCTGATATTCTCCTGAAAATCAACGGACGTGGGAATTGTGGAACGAAGCATCTTTAATGCTTCTTTAATCAATGGAATGATGGGCGTAGGTTTTTTTTCCTGTTCTTCGCGGCGGCTGAGCGTCAAGATTTGTTTAACCAGATCGCTTGCGCGATTACCGGCATTCAGCACAGAAGATAAATTTTTATGTAAATCCGTCCCTTTTTGCACTTTGCTCATTGAAAGTTCGGTATAACCGATAATAGCAGACAGGATGTTGTTAAAGTCATGGGCAATCCCGCCCGCTAAGGTTCCTATGGCCTGCATTTTTTGGGCTTGCTGCAGTTGTTTCTCGATCTCTTTTTGATGCTGGTCGGCCTTTTTCTGTTCTGTAATGTCGCGCACAAATACCAAAGCGCCATCTTTCTCCTGGTATTTAAACGGCACTGCTGAAATTTCCGTATACACAGTACTGCCATCCATTCGCAGGTATGTTTCCTCGCGGTGCGGGATGGGTTCTTTCTCCTGATTCAACCGCCGGATACGCTTTTTGATGGCCTCCCGGTGATCTGGATGAAATCGATTGATTACCGGTTCCCCGATTAGTTCTTTTGCGGTTTTGGCGCCGAAAAGCTTCAGCGTTGCCGGATTGAAATATGTGAAGCACCCGTCTGTCTGGATAAAAATGGCATCCGGGGCATTTTCAACCAACAAGCGGAAGTGCGCTTCCGAGTCCTTTAATTGCTTTTTGGCTTCCTCGGATTTTTCTCTCTCAGTTCGATAATGGCTCAGCGCAAAATCGATGACAAAGGAGATAATCAGAACAGCGATTAAAAAGGTTATATAATTGTCGATGTATTTTATGTGGCGGCTTTGATAGGCCACAATCAGACCGGGATACGTATATTCCAGGAAAAAAAGCAAACCGGTCACTAAAATAACGGTAAAAAGGGATAAAATCCGCTCTTTTCCTTTGGCAACCAGGTTGATAACCGATACAACGATAAGCGCAATCAGGGCGATTGGCCCTGAAATACCGCCCGCATTAAACCAGGTCAGACACACAAGCGTGCAGACCGATATCAGCACCAGCCAGTATACGGCTTTGAATGCTTTTTTGAATCGACAGAAATAATAAGCGATCCCAAAAATCACACAGCTGAATAATGCGACTAAAATCATTTGAAAGGGCAGGCCGATTAAATAATTGAGCGCCACACTGATAAAAAGCACAACAGTGGTTAAAAAGCAGACCCCGTTAAGACACCGGTGCTCCATGGAAAAATTATTTCTGTCCCCTGTTATTTGAGCCAGCAATTTGTCCATTTTTTCTCGCATGCCTATCGTTTGGTGATGCCACTGGTTATCGCTCATTACTTCGAGATTTCATCCTTCCTAAATTGAGCGCTCGATTTCGGTCCTTTTTGTTATATCCCGCCAACAACCTTTAATTTTTGTGCCTATTATCATTTTCGCGGGTTATATGCAAAGTTTTGCGTGCCTGTCTCCCCGTTTTCGAAGCGTTTGCTCAGGTGTTTAACAGAAATGGCGTCACGCATGATTTACCCTTCAGGCTCACCTAAACCGACAGTTTCTCCCATTTCAGAATCTGGGCCACGATCATCCCGGCGATAAAGCCGGCGGCCAGGTTGGCAGCCAGGGTGATGCCTAATATCAGGGTGGCGACAAAAAAGTCTTTGCGGCTTTCAAGGTCCATGATGGTGAGTGTCAGCTGGGCGCCGGCAAATACGAGCAGCACGCCCAGGATGGCCATGGGCAGCAGGTTAAACACGCTTATGATATTTTCGCCCAGCACAAGCGCCAGAACGGCAAAGATCAGTCCGATCATCAGGTTGGACCCGGCTGTCCTGGCACCAAAGCGGTAATGGGCCGCCAGTCCTCCGGCCCCGTGGCACATCGGCATGCCGCCCAGCACAAAGCTCATGAAATTGGCAAGCGCCATGCTGATACAGGCTTTTCTGTTGGTCACTTTTTTGGATCGCTCCCCGAAATATTGCTTGGACAGATCGGTGTAGGCAAGCACCGCATTGCCTATGGTCATGGGAAGCTGGGGCAGCACCAGGGCAAACAGGGCAAAGGTAAAATCCACTTTTTCAGGCAGTCCGAAGGAAAACACCTGCGGCACATGAAACCCAATACCGCCGCCGCCAAGGTCCACCCTTGCGCCCAGGGCAAGCCCGGCAGCCAGGCCGCCCAGCACAACGATCAAACCGGCTGGAAACTTCCTGTTATCCAGCAAAAGAAGGGTAATAACGGCTGCGATGCCGCCGATAATCAGGCTGATGGGCAAAGGGCCGATGCTTTGGAAGGCCAGGTAGGGTTCGACTGCGTCGTGGATTTCCTGGAATTTCGACGTGCCAATGATAAACTTGATGCCGCCTGAGATCAGAAGCGCGCCCGTGGACAACTGGACCCCCCGGATGACCGAGTGCGGGGTGGCCTTGCGGATCAGATCAATGGCGCCGGTAGCCCCGACGATCAAAAGAAAAACTCCCATGAGCAGTGATGAAGCCAGAATCTGGTCTGCGCTCAGGGATGTGGCAATGGCATAGGCGCCGATGACCTTCATGGGCTGGACCGGAACCGTGACGCCGAAATAGATCCCGGACAGAATGAAAAACAAACCGATGCTCAAAAACAGGCCCAGCGGATCCAGTCCATTCACAAGCACCATTGCAATGGCAATGGGCAGAAGCGTTCCCAGATCGCCCAGGGAGCCTGCAAGCTCCAAACGGTTGAATTTGAAACGTTCAGACATGAAATTTTCTTTGCTTTCACACATAAATGGCAAAAATACTGTCGCCGTTCGGATGGCTACAGCAGATCACTGGCCAGTTCGGCCAATTCAGAGCGCTCCCCTTTTTCAAGGGAGACATGCGCATAAATCTTCTGGCCCTGCATTTTCTCGATCAGGTAGCTCAGGCCGTTGGACAGGGTGTCCAGATAGGGATGATCAATCTGGTAAATATCACCCGTAAAGACGATCTTGGTCCCTTCCCCGCAGCGGGTGATAATGGTTTTGATTTCATGGGGGGTTAAGTTCTGGGCTTCGTCAACAATAAAAAAGATTTTCACCAGGCTTCTGCCCCGGATATAGCTGAGCGGAGCAATCACAAGCTTGTGCGCCTCCAGCATTTCAGTAATCCGGCGGTGGGAGGGTTCATTTTCGGAAAATTGATTCTGAATGACTGATAAATTGTCATACAAGGGCTGCATATAGGGATCGAGCTTGGCGGGGATATCGCCCGGGAGGTAACCCATATCCCGGTTGCTTAAGGGCACCACCGGCCGGGCCATGAATATCTGCCGATAAAAACGCTTGGTCTCAAGGGCGGCGGCCAGGGCCAGAAGGGTTTTTCCGGTACCGGCCTTTCCGGTGATGCTGACCAGGTGGATATCAGGGTCAAGAAGGGCGTTCAGGGCAAAGGTTTGCTCCGCGTTACGCGGCGTGATGTTATAGGCGGTTTTCTTGTCCACCCGCCGCAGGATCTCCGTATACGGGTCATACCGGGCCAGCGCGGATTTCCGGTTATTGCGCATGATCAGGTATTCATTGGAGATAAGCGGCGGGTTGATATCCAGCTCCGCGAATCCAATCTCATAGGGTTTCTGATACAGCTGGTCGATTAGCTCCCGCGGAACGTATTCAGCCACCCGTTTGCCGGTATACAAGGTGTTGATATCCCGCACATGGTCGGAAGTATAATCCTGCGCCATCAGTCCTATGGCTTTGGCTTTCATGCGCAAATTGACATCTTTGGTGAGCAGAATGATGGCGGTATCGGGTTTTTCCTTGGCCAGGTAGTAGGCGGTGTTTAATATCCGGTGATCGTGCTTGTGACTGGGGAAATTGAGCGACAGATCCGTATGAAACTCCTGCTCCAGCTTGACGGAGATTTTTCCGGCCTCCGGGCCGAGCCGGACGCCGCCGTTAAACAGCTTGTCCCCGCTCAATGCATCGAGCGTCCGTAAAAACTCCCGGGCATGAAAATTAAGGGTTTCATTACCCTTTTTAAACTGATCCAGTTCCTCCAATACGGAAATCGGAATTACGATGTTGTGCTCCTGAAAGTGATGAATACAGGAACTGTCATGCAGAATAACATTGGTGTCCAAAACAAAATTTTTCTTCTGTTCACCTTCCATCGGCAAAGCCCCTCCCGCAATAATTTAAGGAACTCTTCTATCACTCAACGGACGGATGTCCGCGCTCAGCCAGATATGCCCCGATCCGGGCGTCTTTATCCGCCCAGACATCATTTATCCATTGGTGAAAATGATCTTTGAAATCCGCATTCGTGAAATAATTGCCGATCAAGTCCGGCGTGACCCGCATTCGGCGGATGTCTACGACAATTTCCCGGGTACGGCCGCAAAAATAGGCCCAAAGCCCGGGAACGCCATCCGGATATACGATGGTGACATCCACTATCTGCTCCAGCACCTCGCCCATGGCATAGAGCACCAGGGCCGTGCCGCCCGCCCGGGGCGTTAGCAGATGCTTGTAGGGGGACTGCTGCTTTTGCTGCTTGGCCGCAGTAAACCGGGTGCCTTCAACAAAATTCATGATGGTGACCGGCTGGGTCTTAAACTTTTCACATGCCCGTCGCGTGGCCTCCAAATCCTGGCCCTTGAGGTGTGGATACTTTTCGACAAATTCTTTGGAGTATCTTTTCATGACCGGAAACTCCAGCGCCCAGAAGGCAATCCCCATCATGGGCAGCCAGAGAAGCTCCTTTTTGATAAAAAACTTATACGACGGCACTTTTCGAAAAAACACCCGGATCAGCACCAGTATGTCCACCCAGGTCTGGTGATTGGAAAGCAGCAGGCACCAGCGGTCTACCTTGACCGCTTCCAGTCCGCGGACATCGAATCGGGTGCGGGTCAAAAGCCGGTGGGTCGTGTTGGCGCAGAAAACCCAGCTTGTGCTTGCCAGGCCGTCCAAAATCCGGCTGCAGATATCTCGGAAGGGTTTTACCGGAATGATAAGCTTTAATATGGCCACAAAGAGCAGGACGATAAAGATAAGGGTCGTAAAAATAATATAGGAAAGTAGGGTCAGCACCCCGCGGATGTGTGCGAACATATTAATGTCGAGCCTCTCTGCCTGGCCCGAAAAAATCAGTTGGCTTCATTTAAAATAGCATATAATTTCTGGGACAGTTCAACAAGATTAAACGGTTTTTGGATAAACCCGCTGCATCCCTGCTGCATCAGCGATTCAGCCTGACCGTTTAAGCTGTAGCCGCTGGAGAGCAGAACCCTGACATCCGGCTTGATGGATTTCAGCCGGTCAAAGGTTTCACTGCCGTTCATCTCCGGCATGATCAGATCAAGAATCACCATATGGACGGCTTCCGGATCATTTTCCAGAATCTCTACCGCCTCGCTTCCCCGGCGGGCGATGAGCACATCATAGCCCAGGGTGCGGAGCATCTCCTCGCCTACCTCAATGATCATCTCCTCATCATCCACAAGTAAAATAGTGCCCGTGCCGGTGACGAGCTCCCGGCTGGCCGCAACCGTTGCCTCTGATTCGCGGACAGATGCCGGCAGATAAATATTAAAGGTCGCGCCCTTCCCCTTCACACTGTAAATGGTGATAAAGCCGCCATGGTTTTTAATAATGCTATAGGCGGAGGCAAGGCCCAGGCCGGTGCCCCGCCCTCTTTCCTTGGTGGTAAAAAAGGGCTCAAAAACCCGGCGCTGAATGGCCGGATCCATGCCCATGCCCGTATCTGTAATGGAGATTTTAATATAATTGCCGGGCTGCGCATCATAGGGTTGGGTGCGGCCGGCATCCAGAATCTCGTTTAAGGTTTTGAGATACAAATCCCCGCCATCTGGCATGGCATGGGCGGCATTGACAAAAATGTTCAAGAGCACCTGATCAATCTGCCGCGGGTTGACTTCCGCGGTCCATAAATCCCCGGCAAAATCCTCGTGGATGGTCAATTCCTTGCGGGTGCGGCCGAAGAGCTGGGCCTGGGCATGCACCAGCTCATTGATATCGGTGGGCGCGGCTTCAATCCGTTCCGATCTGGAAAAGTCGAGCAACTGCTGGGTCAATTCCGCCGCCCGGACGGTATAATCCTCAATCTCTTTTAAATGGCCGTAAGTCTTGCCGCCACCCTCCATCTGCATCATGATAAGGGAGAGCCGGCCCTGGATGCCCATCAGCAAATTGTTAAAATCATGGGCAATGCCGCCGGCCATGGTGCCGACGGATTCCATTTTCTGCGCCTGAGACATATGCCATTGATAGCGCTTGGCCTCGGTAATATCCCTGAAAATAATCAGGGCGCCGGCCGGATACCCCTTGTAGTCCATATACCGGGCCGCACTGATACTGACATCCAAAAACCGGCCATCCCGGGTTAAAACCTGGCTTTCCTCACCCCTCACCGGCACGCCCGCTTCAAGCAGCCTGCGGATAAATTCCTTAAACCAGTTTTTCTGGGGGTGGGGAATGTAGGGAATAGCCTTGTTTTTAAGCGCGCCCTGGGTCCAGCCGAAGAGCTGGGTGAATGCGAAATTGATGTATTGAACCGTTTGATCGGTATCCAGCAGAACAATGGCATCGGGCGAAGAATCCAGAAGGGACTGGTAAAGCTCTTCAGCCTGATGGGCCTCCTTATACAACTCCCGGTATCTCACCCGGCTTTTTCGTAGCGCCTCCTCATATTTCTTCCGGTCCGTCACATCCCGGCCCACGCCGCCGAATCCGGCCGGATGGCCGTTTTCGGCATATATCAGATAGGTGGACAGCTCCAGGTAGCGGTGCTCGCCGTTTTTGCGGATAATTTCATAATCGGTGATTTCAGCAGGTTTGCCGGTTTGATAGACTTGATTGAAGATCTGATACATGCGGGCAGCGGTTTCCGGGGTGGTGTATTCCCGGTTGTTCTTCCCCTTTAACTCCTCCCGGGAATAGCCGAATATCTCGCACACCGCGTCATTGAAAAACATCATGTCCCCGGCGAGATTGACCTCGAAATAGCCTTCCTCGGTGCTGTTCAAAAGCCGCTGGAACCGTTCCTCATTCTGCTGATAATGGTATAACTGACTTTCCAGCCGCCGGTTTTCTTCTTCGAGTTCCTTTATTTTCCGGGTCTGTGATGCGTTTGAATCCTGAGAAGGCATAGAATCGATTCCAGTTGACGCGCCGGCAACGGGTTATAGGTGTGAAGTTTCGTCACCTATATCGATTTATAAGCGATTTGTCAAGATTTCTAAGGAATTCTTCGTACTCGTACTCGTGCTCGTACTCATAATCGATTATTAATTTACCGAGTACGATTACGAGTACGAGAACCGTACCGCTCACGCGGGACTGAGTACGATCTTTTCCTTAAAAGCGGCTCATTTTAACAACACCAGGGCATCCGCCGCCATTGGGGAATCCTGTGCGATAATAATCGGGTTGATATCAATCTCCCGGATTTCCGGATGAATAAACGAAATCCGGCTGAGCCGGCTGATTAAAGTAGCCATGGCCGCCTTGTCCACCGCAGGCATGCCCCGGTAGGCATCCAGGAGCTTGGTGGTACGGATATCCGAGAGCATTTGTACGGCCTCTGCCTCGGTGATCGGCGCCACCCGGTAGACGATATCGGTCAATGCCTCGGTCAGCACACCGCCCACGCCAAAGGCCACGCATTGCCCGAATTGCGCATCATCGGCCACGCCCGCCAGAAACTCCCGCTCACCCTGAATCATCTCCCCGATAATCACGGGAACAGAATCCCCGGCCCGGTCTTGAATCGCCGTGTAAGCCCGGCGGGCGGCCTCAGGGGTTTCAATATTTAAAAAAACCAAGCCCTTTTCGGTTTTATGCAGGATTTCCGGATGATTGGCCTTTAGCACGAGGGGAAAGGAAAAATTTTTAAGTGCTTCGGCAAGCTCCTCAGGGCGGTTTACCACCCGCTCGGCTGGCACCGGAATGCCGTATGCGGCAAGCAGCTGCTTGGCGGCGAATTCATCCAGGGCATTCTGCTGATTATTAATGGCCTTTTTAATGATCTCGCTTGCGCTTTGAGCGGCTTCAGGCAGTTCGGGCCGGCTTTGGGCCGGCAGCTTCCGGATATCATGGTATGCCGCCATGGCCGCCATGGCCCGCGCGGCCTTTTCCGGGCCGTCAAATACCGGAATGCCGTTATCCTCAAAATCCCGGGTATACTGATCCTCCCGGTCAAAGAAAGAGGACAGTGTGATTGGAATACCGTTTTCAAATGGCCGCTTCACGGTCTCAGACAAGTCCTTCTGCATCTGTGCCACCATATCGGATAACGAAAGATCGGGCATCATCTGCGACACATTCGGATAAACCGCCTTCATAAACCCGGTGGACATGGCCCCGTGCATGATAAGACCATCCACTTCCCCGCTTTTCATAATCATATCAGCCAGCGTATCGGTCATCAGAGCGGCATCCATGGAAAAGGTGAGATCCACCGGATTGCCGCAGGGCGCATGGGAAGGCACCAGCGGCCGGATCTTATCCTGAAGGGCCTGACTGAAAGGCGGCACCTGGCATCCATACCGCTCGCAGGTATCGGCCATGGCTGAGCCCGGCCCGCCGGAGTTGGTCAAAATGGCAATCCGGTTACCCTGGATACGCGGCTGCTCAGCCAGAGCCATGCCCAGATTATAAAGCTCCTCAACGGTTGAAACCCGGATTACCCCGGCCTGCCGAAACAATCCCTCATACAGGTAATCCTTTCCCGCCAGGGCGCCGGTATGGCTCAGGCCCGCCCGGGCGCCGGCCTCAGATCCGCCCACATACTGGGCGATTACGGGTTTATGCGGCGTTATCCGTCCGGCCACCTCCAGAAAACGCGGCACATCGCGAATGGTTTCAATATACATGGATATGGCCCGGGTCTGATCGTCTTCCCCCAAATATTCGAGCACATCAATAATATTGACATCCGCCTCATTGCCCAGGCTAAACGCCTTGCTGTAATGGATGCCCCGCTTTTCAAGATAGGGAGTGGTCTGGGCCACATAGGTGCCGCTCTGGGATATAAATCCCAGTTTTCCGGGTTTTCCCTGCATGGGCATAAGCGTGGTATTTAGTGATGCCTCCCGGTTGATAAGCCCCATGCAGTTGGGCCCGATAAACCGGATGCCGTATTTGCGGGCCGCAGTCAGCAATTCTGCTTCCTGCCGGGCGCCTTCCGTACCGATTTCTTTGTATCCGGCGGTAATGATAATGGCATATTTCGTCCCGATCTCTCCGAAAGCTTCAAACAAGGGCAGAAGATGCTTTGCCGGGAGAACGAAAATGGCCAGATCCGGTGTTTCCGGCAGATCCCTGGGGGATTGATAGGCCTTATGGCCCAGGATGGTTTCCTCTGTGGGATGAATCGGGTAGAAATTTCCGGTAAATCCGTCGTTTAAAATGCTTAATGCATGCATGGTCCCCATCTTCATGGGGTTGTTGCTGGCCCCGAGAATTGCGATCGATTTCGGGGTCATGAGCGAATGAAGAAACGAAGCGCCTGTCATACCTGTTATCCTCCGTTGCGTGTAGAATTAATCAATAAAAGACAGATCCTATCAAGCATGTAAAAATCAGGCAATAAAAAAACGAGCGCTCGTTTTATTTTTTATTCACTCAAAATTTAATAAGGGCGACCACCGCCCCGGTCATGGCGGATTAATTGTACCGGGCCTTTCCTCCGGATGTCTTCAGCATCTCCAGATCCAGGGGAAGCGACTTGTCCGGATCCGGATAAAGCGAAAGCGCGCCATCCGGGCACTGCTCCACGCATAGATCGCAGCCTAAGCATTTGGATCGGTCATAGTCCCTGCTGCCGTTTACGAATTGAACCGCTCCGAAATGACAGACCGCTTCGCAGGTACCGCACCGGCTGCATAGGGCCGGGGCATGACTGACGGAGTAGCCGGATTCCGCAGGCATGGACAGGTTTTTGGCAATTTTGGATGCCGCTTCTGTGGCCTTCAGTAGAGCAATTTCACATAGGGATAATAGAATCGATAGTAAATATAGTGGTGAAGCGTTCGGTCCAGCCGCCAGCCGTGTTTTTTAAACAACCATTTGGTGGATGCTTTCACAAAATCGCCTCCGGCTTTCAAATCCGGTTCTGAAGTTGCAGGCGTTAGCAAGGGCGGTCGGCTTTTTGCCCGAACGGTCGGCGCGGTGGCCGACCCTGCGACGGGCGGGTTTTCCCCTTGCGTAGGGCAAGCCCTCCGCGCCTGCCTGAAAAACAGAACAAATTTAGCCCAAACTAAATTACACGGTGAATTTGTTCTGGCGAACGACCCCATAACCATGGGGTTGTTCGCATGTAAGGTCGGCACGGTGGCCGACCCTATGACTACAAAATGTCGGCATTGTCGCGTAGGGCGGGCCACCGTGCCCGCCTGAAAAATAGATAGAACAAATTTACCGTGAACCAAATTACCGGCCACTTGTCTATATTGTCCCGGGTATGGTATGTTTAACTTAATATAGATCTCATTATATATAAATGCCGACTGGATTACTCTGATAATAACGCCCTATGAATTGAAAGGAAATAACCCATTGAAGAAACCCGCATTATTAAAGCTCTTCGGTATGCTGCTGTTTTTCGCCCTTTTTATCCCAAATTCGGCAAATGCGGGCACCCCCCTGAGCGTTTACGTCAGCATACCCCCCCAGTCCCATTTTGTCAAAGCCATCGGCGGGGCGCATGTCAACATTTCGGTAATGGTAAGTCCCGGCGAAAGCCCGGCCAGTTATGAGCCCTCGCCCAGGCAGATGGTCAAACTGGCGCGCGCGGATATCTACTTTGCCATTGGGGTGCCCTTTGAAGCCGCCTGGCTTGATAAATTCGCCGACGCCAATCCGGACATGCGGATCATCCATACGGCCGACGGAATCGAAAAAAGGCCGATTCACCGGCACATGGGCCATCATAAAACCGGCTACAGCCATGAAGGCATCAAAGATCCCCACGTATGGCTTTCTCCGCCGCTTGTCATGCTGCAGGCCCGGCACATAATCACAGCCCTTGCATCCCTTGATCCGGGGAACACGGCGGATTATAAAAAAAACTATGCAGGTTTTATCAACCGGCTGGTTGAACTCGACACTCACCTGCTTAAAACATTTACGGGTATCAAACGCCCCCAGTTTATGGTATTCCATCCCTCATGGGGCTATTTTGCCGATGCCTACGGCCTGGAGCAGATCGCCATTGAAATTGAGGGCAAAGATCCGAAAGCAAAGGATGTGACCGCCCTGATCCAAACCGCCAGAAAAAATGATATTTCGATCATATTCGCCCAGCCCCAGTTCTCCGTCAAACAGGCTAAAATCATCGCCAGGGAAATCGGCGCAACCATTGTCCAGGCCGATCCTCTGGCTGAAAACTGGGAGCAGAATTTAAAGCAGGTTGCATCTGCCATCAAAGAAGAGTTAAAATAACCTGTCATGAACGAGCCGATCATTGAAGTCGAAAATATGAGTTTTTCCTACCGGGGACTAAATGTGCTTTCGGATGTCTCCTTTTCCGTGCGGAAAAAAGAGTTTCTGGCATTTATCGGCCCCAACGGCGGCGGCAAAACCACGCTGGTCAAACTTTTTCTGGGGCTTTTAAAGCCTGACACCGGAACCATCCGGATATACGGCACCCCCCCGGAAAAGGCCGCGCACCGCATCGGCTATGTCCCCCAGGATGTGGCCATCAACAAATCCTTTCCCATATCGGTCTTAGATGTTGTTTTAATGGGCCGGCTGAGATTCCGTGGCCGGGGGCGGCTTATCAAGGCGGACAAAGAAGCCGCCCGGAAGGTGCTCTCGGAAATGGAAATGCTTGGCTACCAGAACCGGCGCATTGATGATCTTTCCGGCGGGCAGCGCGAACGGGTGTTTATCGCCCGGGCCCTTGCCACAGACCCCGATATCCTGATTCTGGATGAGCCCACCGCCAGTTTGGACAATGCCGGCCGCAGCGAGCTCTACGCCATTCTCAAAGAAATTAATAAAAGCAAAACCATCCTGTTGGTCACCCACGACATGATGGTGCTCTCAAGCTATGTGTCATCCGTTGCCTGCGTGAACCAAAACGTGCATTATCATGATGATGCGGAAATCACCGAAGAGATGATACAAAACGGCTATCACTGCCCGGTGGAACTGATCGCGCACGGTATTCCCCACCGGATTTTAAAAACCCATAAGGACCAGCCATGATCGAGGCCCTTCAGTTTGAGTTCATGCGGAATGCGCTTTTCGCGGGTTTCTTTGCCAGCCTGATCTGCGGCGTGATCGGCACTTTCGTGGTGGTCAACCGGCTGGTGTTTTTGGGCGGGGGCATCGCCCATGCATCATACGGCGGCATTGGCGTGGCCTTTTTTTTTGGCATCCCCTATATTGTCGGCACCCTGGGATTCTCCCTGTTAGCGGCCATTGTGATGACCGCCGTGGTGCTAAAGGCCAAAAACCGTGCCGATACATTTATCGGGGTCCTATGGGCGGTGGGCATGGCCATCGGCATCATTCTGCTCGATCTCACCCCCGGCTACAATGTCAACCTCATGAGTTTTCTCTTCGGGAGCATCCTGGCTGTGCCGGGTTCCGATATCTGGTGGATGCTGGGGCTCAGCATTATCACGATTGCGGCCACGGGATATTTTTACCGGGACATGCTGGCCATCTCCTATGACGATGAATTCGCCTCCCTGCGCGGCGTACCGGTAAATCTCCTCTATTTTTTATTTATCGGATTGATTGCGGTCTCCATTGTCATTATCATCCGGGTAGTGGGCCTGATTCTGGTCATCGCCCTGTTGACCATCCCGCCGTTTATTGCGGAAAAATACGCAAGATCCCTTTTGATGATGATGGTGCTGGCCACGCTTTTTGCCATGATATTTAATTTAACCGGACTATGGCTGGCCTATACGTTTAATCTTACATCCGGGGCGACCATCATTCTGGTGGCCACGGCGGGTTTTTTCATCTCAATGGCGGTGGACTTTCTGCTGCCCGGAAAATTTTCAATCCGTCAGGACTGATGGCTTCGCAAAAAACGGCTTATGCAATTTTCCCATAAATTCAGCATATTTCTTCTGACGGCCGCTGTCCTTATGCTTTGCGGGTGCAGCCATTTTCATTGGCAAAACGAATCCGGCACCGGTCCGCTGGGCGCTGCCATTGATTTCTATCGCGGCCCGATGGATCATCTCAATGCGGTTCGCGCCGGCACGTGCCCCATGCATCCGGGGTGTTCCGAATACGCCCGCCAGGCGATTGATAAGCATGGGCCGGTTCTCGGCTGGATCATGGCCTGCGATCGGCTGCTGCGATGCGGGCGGGACGAGTTGAAAAAGTCCCCTCAAATCCGCCTTGATGGAAATCCGAAATGCTACGATCCGCTGGCCCGAAACGACTGGTGGTGGTCTGCGCCGGATTTTAAAGATGAGCTGACATCTTCCCGAAACTGGCAAATATCAATTGACTAAAGGAGGCACAATGGCTTCGATTGATGATGTTTATCAAGCAACGCATCCCATCCGGGTGGTGACGGCCACGGCCCTGTTTGACGGCCATGATGCCGCCATTAACATCATCCGCCGGATCTTGCAGGACTCCGGCGCGGAGGTGGTTCATCTGGGTCACAATCGCTCGGTTGCGGAAATCGTTGATGCCGCGCTGGCGGAAGATGTGCAGGGGATTGCGATCTCAAGCTATCAGGGCGGCCACATGGAGTTCTTCAAATACCTCTATGACAAGCTCCAGGAAAAGGGCGCCGGGCATATTCAAATTTTCGGCGGGGGCGGCGGGGTGATTGTGCCTGATGAAATCAAAGAGCTTGAATCCTATGGGATCGCCAAGATCTATTCCCCGGCGGACGGCTCGCAAATGGGCCTGCAGGGAATGATCAGCCATATGATGGCCCATATGGATTTTTCGCCGCTTGCAGCCGGGAGCCCGTCTGATCTCACCCAGCTTTCACCGCAAGATCCGCTTACCATCGCCCGCTTGATCACCATGGCGGAAATATCGGCACACGGCGGTGACTCGGAATTTGAAACCCTTAAAACCCGGCTGGCAGAAAATCTGCATAAGACGAACATCCCTGTGGTGGGAATTACCGGAACCGGCGGGGCCGGCAAATCATCGCTCACGGATGAGCTGATTGTAAGACTTCTCCATAATCACCCGGACATGAACATGGGTATTCTCTGCTGCGACCCCACACGCCGGAAAACCGGCGGCGCCCTTCTGGGCGACCGCATCCGGATGAATGCCATTGATACTCCGCGGGTTTACATGCGAAGCCTTGCGGTGCGGAGCTCAAATACGGAACTGCCCATTGTGCTGCCGGATGCCGTTGACATCCTCAAATCATCGGGCTTTGATTTAATTATTGTGGAAACTGCGGGCATCGGCCAGGGGGCGTCCAATATTTTCGACTTAACGGATGTGTCCATGTATGCCATGACCAGCGATTACGGGGCTGCCTCCCAGCTTGAAAAAATCGACATGCTCGATTACGCGGACATCATCATCGTCAATAAGTTCGATAAAGAGGGCAGCGAGGATGCGCTCCGGGATATCCGCAAACAGGTACAGCGGAACCGCAAAACGTTTAACATATCCCCCGAAGAAATGCCGGTATTCGGCACCATCGCCTCAAAATTCAATGATGACGGCGTGACCGCCATGTACCGGTTTCTGATCAAAACCATTGCGGATAAGACCGGTATTCAGTTTGCCGAAGCCATTCCTGAGGTAAAGGAACGCGTTTCCAGCACTAAAACCATCTTTGTCCCGCCGGAGCGAAACCGCTATCTTTCCGAAATCTCGGAGACCCTTCGCACCTACCATGCTCATACCCGGGACCAGGCGGATAAATTAAGAAAAGTCTGGCATTTAAAAGAAACCGCTGCCGCCATCGGCGGCGAAACGGCGCTTTCCGGAGATACGGATACGCTGATGGAAAAACTTAAACAGGCCATTGATTCAGCAGAAGCCGACGTTGATCCGGCCGCCCGGCAGTCCATGGCCGAATGGGCGGAAATCCGGGACACCTATACCCGGGATGAGCTGGTATATACCGTGCGGGACCGGGAAATCCGGCAGCCGCTTTACGTGGAATCCTTATCCCAGACCCGGGTGCCCAAAATCGCGCTTCCCGAATACCAGGATCCGGGCGAACTCTACACCTGGATGCGAAAAGAGAACATTCCCGGCCGGTTTCCCTTTACCGCGGGCGTTTTTCCCTTAAAACGAACCGATGAGGATCCCACGCGCATGTTTGCCGGCGAAGGCGATCCGGCCCGGACCAACCGGCGCTTTAAGCTCCTCTCCAGCGACTCCCCGGCCAACCGGCTCTCCACCGCATTTGACTCGGTTACCCTGTATGGATTTGACCCGGATACCCGGCCGGATATCTACGGCAAGGTGGGCACCTCCGGGGTGAGCATCTGTAACCTGGATGATGTTAAAATCCTGTACGGCGGCTTTGACCTGGCCGCCCCCAACACCTCGGTTTCCATGACCATTAACGGCCCGGCGCCCATGATGCTCGCCATGTTCTTTAATACCGCTATTGACCAGCAGATTGACAGGTTCCGGGAGGAAAACGGGCGCGCGCCTAGTGCGGACGAAACAGCGGAGATTCGGGCGGATGCGCTCTCACAGGTGCGGGGTACCGTCCAGGCCGATATATTAAAAGAGGACCAGGGCCAAAACACCTGTCTGTTTTCGGTGGATTTCGCCTTAAAAATGATGGGCGATATCCAGCAGTTTTTTATCGACAATGATGTCCGGAATTTCTATTCCGTATCCGTTTCCGGCTACCATATTGCCGAAGCCGGCGCCAACCCCATCTCCCAGCTCGCATTTACCCTGGCCAACGGATTTACCTATGTTGAATACTATCTCTCCCGCGGCATGCCGATTGACAGCTTTGCCCCAAACCTCTCCTACTTCTTTTCAAGCGGCATGGACCCGGAGTACAGCGTCATCGGCCGCGTGGCCCGCCGGATCTGGGCCGTTGCCATGCGGGAGCTGTACGGCGGCGACGAGCGCTCCCAGCGGCTAAAATACCATATTCAAACCTCGGGCCGGTCGCTGCACAGCTATGAAATCCAGTTCAACGACATCCGAACGACCCTGCAGGCGCTTTATGCCGTTTACGACAACTGCAACAGCCTGCATACCAATGCCTATGACGAGGCGGTCACCACCCCGTCCGAAGAATCCGTGCGCCGGTCCCTGGCCATCCAAATGATCCTGAACCAGGAATTCGGCATGACCAAAAACGAGAACATGAACCAGGGCAGCTTTATCATCGAAACACTTACGGATCTGGTGGAGGAAGCGGTTTTGGCTGAATTTGACCGGATCACCGCCCGGGGCGGGGTTCGCGGGGCCATGGAGCGGGCCTACCAGCGCAGCAAAATACAGGAAGAATCGATTTATTATGAGCAGCTAAAGCATACCGGTAAGCTGCCCATCATCGGGGTAAACACCTTTCTAAATCCCAATGTGGACCAGAGCGAATCAATCGCCAACCTGGAGCTGGCCCGGGCCACAGAGGGCGAAAAGCAGTCCCAGCTGAAGCGGCGCAATGACTTTATTGAGCGAAACAAGGAAAAAGCCCCGGAAGCCCTGCGCCGGCTCAAGGAGACCGCCTTGGCGGACGGCAACATCTTTGCCGAGATGATGCATACCGTCCGCTGCTGCACCCTGGGCCAGATCACCCAGGCGCTTTTCGAGGTGGGCGGCAAATACCGGCGGAATATGTAGCTTCACGGGTTTTAGGTTTTGGGTATTAGGGGTAAAACTCAAGGTTTCAGTGTTCAGTGTTCAGTACGCATCAGTAGGGCGGATAAGCGGCAGCGCATCCGCCAAATGCCTTGCTGCCTTATTGCATTTCAACGCAAAATCCACCTAAAGCTCATAAAGGGTTTCATCCTTTTGGGGCGGCAGCTGCTTTTTCAGGTTTTTGATGCCTTTTTTACCCGGCATGATAAACGGCTCCTCGCTTTCAAGGCTATCCCCCATCTCGGCCTCCACCTGCTCGGGATCCTCGCCGGCTTCCATGCGGCTTAGCGCCTCCTGCATGCCCGGGCCGAGCTCCACACCGGTCATATCCGTAAATTTCCGCATGAGGTTGGCCGCCTGCCGGGGGTCGTCCTCATTAACATTTTCTGCCTCCCGGGCCATCCATTCCATGGCCTTCTCCATCTTGGATTCATCCATGGGGAAATCTTCATCCCCGCCCTCTTCCGCCCGGCCGGTTACGGCGAAAAGGGATATCAGACGGGTTAATTCGGTTTTCCGGCATTTCGGACAAGTCGGGACTTTGGTGGTATTGATGGTTTTTGAATAAAAATTAAAGATCGTGTGGCAATCCTTGCAGTAAAATTCATAAATGGGCATCGCTTTTGGCTCCTATACGATATCAGTTAACAAATGCCTAAGTTCAGGAAATGATAAACGCCCGGCACATGGCCGGGCTATTTTTATATCATATACTTACCAAAGCTGAAACGACGAATTCATGCGGCCTTGCGACCCCAAACCGCAAAGACCGGGTCCGACTGCGGCATATCCGCGTAGTACTTATCGGTTTCCGGCCGGTCCCAGCCCCGCGTGGAGAAGGTTTTGAGATCCGCAAACTGACCGGACTGGTGAAAGTATTCAAGCACCAGCCCCATGCGCTCGAACTCGTGAAGCTCAATCCACAGCTTTATCGCCTTGGGCGGAAACCACCGGTTGGAAAACGTGTGCATCAGGATGCCGTCAGGCTTAAGGACCCTGGCGATCTCATCAAATACCGCCTTCGGCTGCGTCATGTATTCCACTGATACCGTACAGATGACGCGGTCAAACGCGGCATCATCAAACGGAAGCTTCGGCATCTCGTTTAAGTCATGAACCACATGCTCGGTAAGCTGCGGATTCTCTTGCAGTTCCGCCGCATTCATACCCAGGCCGACAAGCGTATGGGGTGTCACAGCATCCGGCACATGCGAGCGCCAGCTGCTCATCAAATCAAGCACCTGCATCTCCGGCGTGAGGATCTGGCCATAGAGCCCGGAAATAATCTCAATCGCCCGCTCATCAATATGATTCACGAGGCGGGGTTTTTCGTAAAACCGCGCATCATTGGTTTCATCCCCCCGGACTAGCCCATCCGGCGTCAGAAACTCGGTGGGTTTGCCATTGTACCGGGCCTGCATGCCCGGCCCTTCCGTAACCGTCTCCAGCATCTCCTTGCACTGACCGCCGCGATCAAACGGCTTTTTGTAAATATCATGCACCACCGCGGTTACCTCAATTTCGCGTTCCGCCAGGGGATGATTCAAATCCACATCCAGTTCTTCCGGACCAACCCCCACGCACCTGACCGGCTGCACGTTCTGAGGAAATACATTATACAGGTCCCTCAATACGCCTTTGGGATAAAACCGGCCGTATTTGGGCTCTGCCAGCTCATCATTAAACTGACCGCGCTTTAAGTGATGCCGATGCCGGGGATTATAACCGGATAGAGCATCACCCGGGGCAAACCGGAAAGTTTTCCGATCCCCGGGGGCCGTGCCCATGAGCTCTCCATATACGGCTTCAGGCAGGACATCCCGCCAAAAGTTTACCATGTGAAGGGAAGTATCCGTATGTTTGGCCTCATTGCTTTGCCATTTCACCTGAAATTCAATATCTGCCAACGTGTCTTTATCAATCCGGTTCATCGCTCACCTCTTAGTGAAGGGTTAATTTTTATTTAAGCGTCTGTCTCAGATTAAAATAATACATTGTGGCAGGGCGTCAATCTTATAGATTGCGATAATAGAGGTGTTGTTATCCTTGAAACGGCCGATTCAATCGACCGGATTCATACCCTTCCAGGTCCAGGGCCACATACTGAAAGCCGATCCGGCGCATTTGCTTTACAATTTTCGAGCGGACATCAGGGGTGGAAAGCCTTTCAATATCATCCGGCGGCACTTCGATTTTGGCCAAATCGTCGTGGTATCTCACGCGGGATTCGCAAAATCCGGCATCAGCCAGGGTTTTTTCAGCCCTTTCAATCAGCGAAAGCGCCGCCTGGGTAATTTCCACCCCATAGGGCACCCGTGTCGCCAGGCATCCGGAAGCGGGTTTGTCCCATGCAGCAAGCCCCGCTTTTTTTGAGAGTTCGCGGATATCGGATTTGCTTAGCCCGGCCTCTGCCAGGGGGGCTAAAACGCCCATTTCCCGGGCCGCCTTTAAACCCGGCCGGAAATCATTTTGATCGTCCAGATTGGCCCCATGGGCGAGATACGGAATCCCCATCTTTTCCGCCTCCTTAAAAAAAGCGGCGAGCATCTGCTTTTTGCAGACGTAACACCGATCTTTGGCGTTTCTGGTAAATTCAGAAGAACTGAATGGATCGGTAGGGATTAAAACCTGCCGAATACCATTGGCCCGGCAAAATTCTTCGGCGGCGGCGGTCTCCTTTGCGGGATGGATCGGCGAGACGGCAGTGGCCGCAATAACCTCATCACCCAATACATGCCAGGCGGCATAAAGCAGATAGGTGCTGTCCACACCACCTGAAAAGGCGACCATCAGCGAAGTTAATTTCTCCAGGGTTTTTAAAAGCAGTTTCTCTTTTTCCAGAACATGATGCGCTATCAATGGGCAACCACCCTTTCTGCCGGCGAAGAATAGTTAAAATTTAAAATAAAATTAATAAGTTGTTTCCTTTGCGGCATAAAAACTGTTTACAAAGACCCCCTCATTTTATATATAGAAGTACTTGCAACCGAGTTTAATCCGCTTTTCGCGAAAACACACATATCAAATCTCTGATGATTGTAAAAGAGGGGGTTATGGGAAAAAAAAGCCTGACCAAATCAACGTCAAAGAAAAAAAGCACCAAAAAAAAGACTACAGCCAAAAGCACTTCTAAAAAATCCGTTTCCGAAAACGCAAAAACCCAGAAAAACACATCTCAAAAATCCGGCGGCAAGAAAAAACCGACCCTAAAATCGCTCAGAAAAAAGGATTTCGGGGCTTGGGCGCCGGATACCATGTATCAGCCGGAACCGCAAACGCCGAACTTCTCCGCCCCGCCGGCGGTTGAGGCCGGGGACAAAGAAATGGCTGAAAAGTTAAAGACCCTGCTTGCCAAACAGTTTGCACTGTCTGAAAAGAAAAAAGCCGCGCCCAAGAAAACCCAAAAGAAAAAGGCGGCAGCCGGCACGGCCAAGAAAAAAGCCGCGCCGAAAAAATCCCAGAAAAAGAAAATCTCAACAGCGGAGCTGCTCCAAAAACAGTTTGATGCATGGACGCCGAAAAAACCGTTTAAGCCGGATGCGGCTGAAACCGGCCAACTCTCCGCCCCGCCGTTTACCGACGCGGTTGATGCGGAAAAATTAAAAGAACTGCTCTTCCGGGAGTTTGACCTCTCCAAAGTAACGCCCAAGCCCCCGCCCGAGCCCGAAAAACCCGCGCCCGCAGAGGCGGCGGCGGAACCCGAAAAGCCGGCCGAAGCAGAAGCCCCAGAGGCGGCGGCTGAAGCTGCTCAACCAACGAAGGCCGCAGAACCCGAAAAACCCGAAGCACCTGCGGCTGAAGAACCTATGGAAGCGGCTCCAGCTGAAGAAACGCAACCGGCTGCCGAGACCGAAAAACCGCAGGAAAGAGCCGAGCCTGAAAAAGAAAAAGCGCCTGAGGCCGCCGCCGAACCTGAAGAAAAACCGGCTCCGGAGGCGCCCAAGGCAGCAGAGAAAAAGCCGGCTGAAAAGGCCAAGCCCCAAAAACCGGAAGACTCCCCATTGGCGAAGCCCCCCGGCAAGCCGGCAACACCGCCGCCCGGCGGGGGCGGCGGCGAAGAACCGCCCGGTCCGCCCCCGCCTTCCGGTCCCCAGCACGGGGATGAACCCATTGGCAGGGGGCTAAAGATTTTGATTATTGGCATTGCTGCGCTTTTTGCCTGTATCATCCTGGCCAGCGCCCTGAATTCCAGCAAATACTATATCAAAGCCGGCAAAGAAGGCACAGAAATCTGGAAGGGCGACTTCTCCCCGAGGGGAAAGGAAAAAGTGTTCGCCCTGAAAGAGATTGAACCGCCGGAAGATATCAGCGGCGCGGTTTCAAAACAGACCGCCTACGAACTGCCGTTTAACTATTATATGACAGAGGCGGAAAAACTTTCCGAAAAACAGGGCACACCCGATTTTGCGGCGATCCGGGAACAGCTGAAAAAAGCTAAAAAATATGCCATTACCCGGAAACAGATCCAGCGGGTGGAAAAACGCATTCAGGGGATAAATAGGGCCATGTCCGGTTCCAAAGAAGGAGATAAAGCATCTCAAAAGCCGCTACCCCCGCCTGAAAGCCCGGCAAAAGAAAAGAAATCCGACATAGAGAAGCCCGCACCCGAAAAGAAAGAAAAAAAAGCGGAAACCCCGGAAAAGCCAAAAACCAAATCAGAAACACCATCAGAAGAAGAACATCTCATGTAAAAACAAGCTCACTGCACGTCCAAAGCGGTGGAGAGAACATCTCTTTCCACCGCTTTTTCCTGAATCCTCATGTAAAGAGCGCCAACCTCCTGATCATATTCTATTTTCATGATTATCTCGCCTATTGTTTTTAATGAAAGACGTCAATACAAATGGCACAACACTTCCCGGCCACCAAAGCGCCGCCGTTCCGGCGGTGTCTCCTGGCAGACGGGCATGGCGTCCGGGCAGCGGGGATGAAACCGGCAGCCCGCCGGCGGATTGGCGGCGGAGGGTGCCTCTCCTTTGACTTCGGCAGTTTCTAAGCGCCTCTCCTCCCCCGGCACCGGCACCGCGGCCAGCAGCATCCGGGTATACGGATGCAGGGGCTTATGGATGATATCCGCGGTGCTTCCTTTTTCAAAAATCTGGCCCAGGTACATGACTGCCACGCGATCAGCGATATTGCTGACAACGCTTAAATCATGGGAGATAAACAAGTAAGAGAGCTGATACCGCTCCTGAAGCGATATAAGGAGATTTATCACCTGGGCCTGAATGGAAACATCCAGGGCGCTCACCGCCTCATCACAGATAATGAAATCTGGCCGCAGGGAAATGGCCCGGGCGATATTGATCCGCTGGCGCTGGCCGCCGGAGAATTCATGGGGATAGCGGTGGATGGAATCTTCTGATAGCCCGACCTCTTTTACCAGGCGCAGGGCATCCGCTGTTTTGGATACCTCAAGCCGCTTAAAGTTTACAAGCCCTTCGGTCACAATATCCATGACGCTCATGCGGGGGTTTAACGAGGACAGCGGATCCTGAAAGATGACCTGTATTTTCCGGCGCAGCCGGTTCATCTGTTTGCGGCGGAGCCTGTGCAAGGCCTGGTCTTTAAAAAAAATCTCACCGGCAGTCACGGGTTCAAGGCCCAAGAGGGTTCGCCCAAGCGTGGTTTTCCCGCATCCGGATTCGCCCACCAGTCCCAGGGTCTCACCCGGAAATAAATCCAGGGACACCCCGTCCACCGCCCGGATATAATTCTGCTCCCTGGAAAACATCCCGCGTTTAATGGGAAACCAGGTTTTTAGATTGTTGACCGTAAGCAAGGGCCGGGTATCTGCCATCTTTTTAATGTTCCGTTTGATCTAACTCGTTAGTAATTTTTTACCTCGCAGAGACGCGAAGCCCGCAAAGAGGCTTTATCAGGATGTCTTGGCGCTCTCTGCGGCTTTGCGAGAGATTTATCATTATAGGATTAAGATTAAGAGTAAGATTAAGATTAAGACGCAAAATCATTGGATTACCCTACTCTGCCTTATCCAATAAAAAGCAGGCGGCTTTCTGGCCGCTGCCGCATTCATAAAGGGGCGGTGTCTCCTGCCGGCACCGCTCAAATGCATAGGGGCAGCGGGCCTGGAAATGACAGCCTTTGGGAAAATCAAAGGGCGACGGCACCTGCCCGGGAATCGCTTTTAACCGCTGTCGGCCCGTGGATAGGCGGGGAATGGCCTCGAGCAGTCCGATAGTATACGGATGCGCGGGAGACTGAAAAATCGCCTCCCGGCTGCCGGTTTCCACGATCCGGGCCGCATACATGACAAGCACCCGCTCGCACATTTCCCAGACCACGCCCATATCATGGGTTATCAAGAGAAGCGAAGTCAAATTATGCTTCATCCGCTGCAAAAGATCAAAGATCTGGGCCTGGGTGGTCACATCAAGGGCGGTGGTAGGTTCATCCGCAATGATCAGGGCGGGTTCCAGCATCAAGGCCATGGCGATCATGACCCGCTGCTGCATGCCGCCGGAGAGCTGATAGGGATAGCTGAACATGCGCTCCTTTGAATCCGGAATCCCCACTTTCCGGAGCCATTCTTCAGAAAACCGCCAGGCTTCCTTTTTTGACATCTGCCGATGCAGCCGCACGGCCTCCACCAGCTGCCGGCCGATGCGGTGCAGCGGGGACAAGGCGGACAGAGGCTCCTGAAAAATCATGCTGATGTCATTGCCCCTGATATCCCTGAGATTATCGGGTCTCATGCGCATCAGGTCCTGCCCGTTAAATAAAACCTCCCCGCTTTCAATACTGCCCGGCGGGCTCGGGATCAGCCGGGTGAGGCTTAGCGCGGTCACCGATTTGCCGCATCCAGACTCGCCCACCAGGCCCACGCTCTCGCCCCGGCCGATATCAAACCAGACATCCTCGGCTGCGGTAAACCGTCCGTCATCCGTATTAAAGCTCACTGCCAGATTTTTGACGGACAGCAGCAGTTCTCTGTCTTTTTTTACCTCGCTCGTCATCTCCTCTTATTCCAGCCGCGTGTATTGTTTGGGGTCATAGGCATTGCGGATGCCTTCGCCCACAAAAACCCCTAACAGCATGACAATGAACAGGGCCAGGGATGGATACAGAATCAGCCACCACGCCCATCGGTACTGCTGGGCCTGAAACAAAAGCTCACCCCAGCTGGGCGTTGGCGGCGGAAGGCCGAAGCCCAGGTAATCCAGGGCGGCCAGCGCGCCGATGGCCCCGACTAAAGAAAACGGGAAAAAGGTAATCACCGGCACCAGGGCATTGGGCATGATATGCTTGAAAATAATTTTATAAGACGGGCCCCCCATGCATTTGGCCGCTTCAACAAAGGGCCGTTTGCGAAGATTTAAAAACTCCGCGCGCACATAATAGGAGATTCCCACCCAGTTAAACAACCCGTAGCATATCAATAGCAGCATGAAACTCCGGCCGTAGATGGAGCCCATCAGAATCATGACATACAGAAACGGGATGGCACTCCAGATTTCAATCAGCCGCTGGGCGGTGATATCCAAACGGCCGCCGTAATAGCCCTGCACAGAGCCGGCAAAAATACCCAGCATCATGGTGGAGCCCACCAGCATCAGTCCAAAGGTAAGCGATATCCGGAGCCCATAGAGAATCCGCGCCAGCACATCCCGGCCGGCGCTGTCAATGCCCATGGGATGGCCTTCCACAGGGGGATAGGGAAACTGCACCGACTCCTTCTCAAATGATGCGCTATACTGGCACTTATCAATGGATAGCTGATAGTTATCCACCGGCCCCTCCAGCCGCTTCTCTATCATGCTGCGCAGCAAGGCTTTATCGCCCTCTGAAATCTGCTGCCAGATATCCGGCTCCGGCGGGAGGCGCTCCAGCGACGGATTAAAACGAATCGTCCGGGTCTGCCGGCTTCCCGTTACAATTTCCTGAAACATCAGGCGAATGGTGTCGGGCGGCTCCGGACGCGGCCTATATGTCGGCAGCACCACTTTGACCGGGCCCGAAGGCGCCAGGATTTCATAACTCTGATAAGCAGCGGATTTATTTTCAAACCGCTTCTCTATCGCCGCCTTTAAATCTTTGGGAAAAGAAAAATAGCGGTCGAGCCGGATATCTTCCCCGGACTTGTCTTCGGGGCCAAGGAAAAAATCAAAATTACGGGCGCGCAAAATGGAATAATTCTTATATAAATCCACGCTGCCGACCCGGGGCTCCGGTTTAAGGACCAGCTTGACATTCTCCGATAGGGATATACTCGCAGGATCGATATCCTCTAAAGGACCAAAGGGGATGGGCGGAAATATCATGAAATTGTCCGGTTCCTCGGTAAAGGTACGCATCTGACAAATTTTCTTGTAATCCGGCCGGGTTTGCCGGCCGCTGCCGGTGAACACATCCTCGGAATAAAACTGGAACACCGGAAAAAATGACTGTCCGTTAAACCGCACATACAGGGGCACCCCATTGCAAATCAGCTCGGAGAAAAGGCTTAAACCATAAAGCAGCAGAAGAATCCACAGGGACACATAGGCACGCTTCATGGACTTAAAGCGCAGGTAGCGCTTTTTTGCCATGGGATTTTGAAACAGCTTGGCGATCATAGGGATTGTGCCTTCTGCATGCGGGGCCTAAATCTCCTGAAAATTAATCCGCGGATCGATCATGACATAAAGAAAATCTGAAAGGATGTTGCCCAATAGCCCGAGAATCGAGGTAAGTGCCAGAATGCCCATAAACACCGGGTAATCCCTGCCGATAATCGCCTCCAGGCTAAGCCGCCCCATTCCGGGGATTTCAAATACCTGCTCGATAATCACCGAACCGGCAAACATGACCATCAGGATTGCTCCAATCCCGGTGGCAATGGGGATCAGGGAGTTCCGCACCGCATGGCCCCAGACCGCCCGGCGGTAACTCCCGCCCTTGGCCACTACCGTGCGCACATAGTCCCGGCTGATCTGCTCAATCAGGGAGTTTTTCATAAGAAGCGTTAACACCGCAAAATTGCCGATTATGTAGCAAAGCACCGGCAGGGCCATGTGCATGAAAATATCCTGAATTTTTCCAAAAAGTGACAGACTGACATAATTTTCCGAGTGAAATCCGGATATGGGAAAGATGTCCCAGAATCCCTCGGTCGTGCCGCATAAAAGCATTTTCAGCACCATGCCAAAGGCAAACGGCGGAATCGCATAGCCAACGAACACGATGATGCTTGATACGAGATCAAACATCTTATTGTGACGTAAAGCCTTGGCAATGCCCAGCGGAATGCAGACCAGATAGGATAAGATAAAACCGGTTAAACCGAAAACCAGCGACACCTGGAACCGATCCCGGATCAGCTGCCAGGCGGTTTTGTTGGGATATCTATAGGAGGCCATCTGCATGCCGATCCGGTGCTTGACCAGCCAGTTGTAATAGCGCTTGTAGATCGGCTGATCAAAGCCGTAATAGGCCTCAATATCTTTGCGCTGCTGCTCGGTGATGGACTGGGCAGCGCCCTGGCCGACCGCGGTTTCCCCGGCGCCGATGCCCTTCATCTGCATGATGGCCTGCTCAACCGGTCCGCCGGGGACGAACTGGATCAGAAGAAAACACAAAATCGTGATGCCCAAAAAGGTCGGCACAATGAGCAGGAATCGCTTTACAAAATAATCTAGACGCTCCATATCCCTATAAAGCCTTAAAAATAGGTTTTTGGCTCTGCTGACAAGTCTTTATGACATGTTTGATGCCTGCTTTGCAAGGCCTATGCGAGGCACGGCTAATTTGTTCTAACCGCAAAGCCCATAACCACGGTCCCGTTAACGGACAGATAGTCGGCACGGTGGCCGACTCTACGACGCATGCCGCCGTAGGGCAGGCCACCGTGCCTGCCTAAAAAAAGACAGAACAAATTTACCGTGCTATGCGAGGGTTCAGCCGGGCCTAAAAAAACGCCGCCGCATCTACATTCAATCGATAAGGCCCTTCATGGTATGGCGAACACAAAAAACCCTAATCGATTGCTTTTATTTGACTATTTCCATAAATAAGGCTAAAAATAAGTATTTGTGAATCCAGAGAATAACAGCATGACAATTTTACAGCCATCCGAAAATATGCCCGGAACCGGTCAAACAATCGTTGACCTGGCCGATCTGACCCAACAGCCGGCAATGCCGCCTGCGACTTGGTGGCAGAAGATCAGGGATTACTTGTCCTCATCAGATCAGCGACTGCTGCGCCGTCTGCCTACCTATTTTATCTGCGCCCTTTATTTTGGGTTTCTCCCCCTGGAGCCGCTTTTTCTGCCCAAATTCATTTTAATCGGCCTGACGATTGTCGGCTTCGTCTTAACGAGCTTCAGAAAAAGCCCGTTAATTGTTCTTATCCAGCGCAAAAACAGCCAGGCCCCCATCCTTTTTATGGATCTCGGGGCAGCGCACATCGGCTGGCTGTGCGATCCGGTTCAACCCTCGCCGATGCTGCTCATTGTCCCGATCGTACTGATTGTATCGGGATTTCAAAAAGGAATGGACCATTTCCGGTTTATGCTGGCCGGCTTTGCGATTTCCCTGCCCCTGGTCTTTTTGACACGGAGTTACATACTGGGTCTGGCACCGGCAGCCATCATGAACATAGCCATGCTTGCCATTTTACTGAGATGCATCTATGGCACACTAAAAAACATTGATACATTAAACAAAAAGGCCAAAAGCAAAACCGATGATTTGGAACTGGCCAATCACCGGTTCAGGCAAATCGGCAAAGCGCTTCAGGAAAGCGAAGCAAGGTATCGCAGCATTTTTGAAAACAGCAGCACAGCCATGTGCCTGATTGACGGCCAGATGCGGCTGTCACTGGTCAATTCAAAATTTGAAGAACTGACCCGATACCATCGCAATGAACCGTATGAACAAAAACGGCTCACCGATTTTATTTATCGAAAGGACCTGGACCGAATCAAGCGCTTCCACGCCCGCAGAAGACAATTGGGCGGGCTTGCGCCGGCCGAATATGAATGCCAGCTCGTGGACCAGGATCAGAACATTCACCATGTGATCATTAAATTTTCAATAATACCCTGGCATGAGCGCATCACTGCCACCATCATCGATATCACCGCCCGCAAGCAGGCCAAGCTTGCCTTGAGCCGTTCTTATCAGCAGCTGCGAAAGGCAGCGGCGATGATCAAGCAAAGCGAACACCGGTATCGCAACCTTTTTGAAAATACCGGGGCGGCCACGATACTGGTGGGCAAAAACCTGCGGATTTCCATGGCCAACACCGAGTTCTCGCAACTCACGGGATGCCCCAAAAAAGCGATCAGTGGAAAGAAGTTCCTAAGCGAATTTATCGAGCGCAAAAGCTTCAATCGCATCAAACGCCATCGGGCCCGGCAGAAGCACCAAGGTCTGCCGCTGCCTACGGAATATGAATGCATCATTATTGACCAGCGCCGAAACAAAAAACATGTGATCATGAAAATTTATTCCCCGCCGCACCAAAAAAACAACAGCATTGTCTCTTTCTTTGACATCACGGCCCGCAAAAGAGCCCAAACCGCCCTGCAGGAGGCCCATGAAAAGCTTCGGATACTTGCTGATATTGATGAACTGACCCAAATCGGAAACCGCAGACGCTTTGATGAGCAGTTAGACCGGGAATGGCACCGGTTAAAACGCGAGGGGCTGCCGCTTTCCCTGATTATGTGTGATGTGGACTGCTTTAAGCTTTATAACGATAATTACGGCCATCAGAAAGGCGATAAATGCCTGCGCGCCATCGCCCGGGCCCTCAGCAAACCGGTGAAGCGCTCCATTGACCTGGTGGCCCGATACGGTGGCGAAGAATTTGCCGTTATTTTACCAAACACCAATTCATATGGGGCCATGCAGGTGGCTGAGGCCATAAATCAGTCTGTGGAGCAGCTAAAAATTCCCAATTCCGCATCCACAGTGTCGGATCATATCACCTTAAGCCTCGGGGTCTCGACACTGATTCCGAAAAATGAGCAGACACCGGATGAACTGGTCACCTATGCCGACCGAGCGCTTTATGAGGCCAAGCGGCGGGGCCGGAACCAGTCGGTATTCACCCACCCGGAGCAGGTCATCGGTGAATTTCAAATGCCGCTGACTGCACCGCCAAGCAGCACATTTAAACATTAACACACAATGAATAGAAAAAGGGCGAAAGCCTTGGCTGGCCTTCGCCCTTTGGTAGAACAAATATAAATGGGAGGGGAGACTACCGTTTGGAAAACTGAAAACGGGCCCGGGCGCCCCGCTGGCCGTATTTTTTCCGTTCTTTCTTTCGGGGATCGCGTTTGACGAAACCAGCCTTTTTAAGGACCTGACGGAATTCCGGGTTCATTAAAAAAAGCGTCCGGGTAATCCCGTGCCGGACCGCCTCGGCCTGGCCTAATGTTCCGCCGCCCTTGACATTGACCTTGATATCATAATTGTCCGTGGTATTGGTCAGTTCCAGCGCCTGCCGGGAAATCCGCTGGGCGGCTGCCAAAGGAAAATATTCCTCCAGCGGCTTGTTGTTGATCACGATATCGCCGTTTCCGGGTTTCAACCAAGTACGGGCCACCGCGGTTTTCCGTTTGCCGGTAGCGTAAAATACGTTTTCCTTTTCCATTACTGCCCCGCTGTTTTAAATATTTATAGTTCCAAAGCTTGCGGCTGCTGCGCCTGATGCGGATGCTCGCTGCCGGCATAGACTTTCAGTTTTTTGTAAAGCTTCCGGCCCAGCCGGTTTTTCGGCAGCATGCCTTTAACCGCATACCGGATCACATCCTCCGGCCTCTTCTGAAGCAGCTTTTCGGCGTTTATTTCCTTTAAGCCGCCGATATAGCCGCTGTGGCGGTAATACATCTTCTGCTGCATTTTCCGGCCGGTCAGTTTCACCTTGTCCGCGTTTATCACGATGACAAAATCACCGCAATCCACATGCGGCGTAAAAAGCGGATTATGCTTGCCCCTGAGGCGGGCGGCCACTTCGCTGGCCAGACGGCCGAGCACCGCATTCTCAGCATCCACAACCAACCATTTCCCTTGATTATCCGATTGTTTCGCACTATATGTATATTTTTTCAATGTCCACCACTCCTTGCTAAAGATTAATTTGCAACAATTAATGAAAAATCATTTTCATGTCAAGAAAAAACTGAAGCCCGAACGGTCGGCGCGGTGGCCGACCCTACGACGGGCTGGTTTTCCCCTTGCGTAGGGCAGGCCACCGTGCCTGCCGCAAAAACAGAACAAATTTATCATGCGGCCTTTGAATCAGAATTGACATGCACGCCGGTTTTGGCTCATGATGAATAATGGGTCAAATCAAAACTTATCAAAGGAAGCCAGCATGTCCTCACTTGAAATCGAAGTCAAATTTTTTATAACTGACACGGACACCGTCAGAAATCAAATCAAGGCCCTGACCCCCGGCTTTCTGGGGGCCACGGCTGAAACCAATCTCCGTTATGAAACAGAGGATTGCGGGCTTCTGAGAAAAAAGGCCCTGCTGCGCCTTCGCCGGGCGGACCGGGTCACGCTCACATATAAGTCTGAGCCGCCAGATCCGTCCGAGGACTATAAAATCCACCGGGAATATGAGGTCACCGTGGATAACTTTGAAGCCATGCAAAACATTCTGGTCTCCCTGGGGTTTCATCCGGAGCAGGTTTATGAAAAAAAACGGGAATCCTATAAGCTGGGCGATGTTGTACTGTGCCTGGATACCATGCCCTATGGGAATTTCCTGGAAATCGAGGGCCCCGGCCCGGAGATCCGCCCGCTTGCCGAGCGTCTTGGATTAAACTGGCAGAACCGGATCCTTTTGAATTACCTGGAAATGTTCGAGCAGATCAAAGCCGAGCTCGGACTTTCTTTTTCTGATGTGACGTTCGAAAATTTTCAAACCGTGGCAGCCGATCCGGCTGACCTGATCCCCCGGTTCGAAGCGGGTGCCGACGCATCAGCCAATTCGTAAACAGCCGTTTATGCCGCGGCCGAGGTATTTTTGCAGGAAGTAACTTTCTGTTCGTACTCGTACGCGTACTCGTACTCGATTTTTAATTTTCCGAGTACGAGTACCGTCCCGCTCACGCGGGACTGAGTACGATCAGTTCCTTGGCAGCACCTGCATCGGTATTCAACCGGCTTCCCGGACTTTTACAACAACCGCTGCATCCTTTTCAACTCCACAAAAATCCCGCGCATTTCCCTGGTTGACCGAAATTTCAAGATATCCCCGGCTGCCGATGATGGCCAGCAGTTCACCCGGGGAAACCGACTGATACGATGCGGAAAGACCCTTTATCTGATGTGAACCGACTTGAACTTGCAGGCGGGTTTCATCTTTACCTGGCGCCAGTTGCCGGACTAACTTCTCGGGGATATTGCTTATCAGGTTGCCGAACCGGTCCGCCGTAATTACCGCGCCCACCACTTCCCCTTGCTCTGATAAACAGGCGGCGGGCAACGCCAGTTGGACCATATCTTCAGCCGAAATCCGGGGGCCGAACGCGTCCATGGATTTGCCTTCCGCCATATGCGCGGCCACCGGCGCAAAAATATCCCGGCCGTGAAACGTGCGGCTTACGGGATGGAGAAAATACTGCCGATTTTCCACCCGAACCGCGGCTTGCAGATCTTTATCTTCCAGCACCTTGGTTAACACCCCATTATCCGGGGCCAGAAAATAATGGCCGCCGGCTTGTACGGCAATAACGGCACGGCCGCTGCCCACCCCGGGGTCCACCACCACAATATGCACGGTTTTTTCCGGGAAATACGGATACGCCGCATCCAGCAGATAAGCCGCCGCACGGATATCCTGCGGCTCCACATCATGCGACACATCCACAATCGAGGCTTGCGGACAAATGGAGAGGATGACCCCTTTCATGATACCGACATAGGGGTCAGACAACCCGAAGTCGGTCAAAAGGGCGATCACTGGCATGCCGTAATTCCCAGATGCTGGTAGGCCGATTCCGAGGCTTTGCGGCCGGTGGAGGTTCTTAAAATCAGGCCGGTCTTTAAAAGAAACGGCTCCACCACATCCACCAGCGTGTCGGTCTCCTCCTGAAGGGTGGCGGCCACCGCATCAATTCCGACCGGGCCGCCCTTGTAATACTGAATGATCGTGTTTAAATACCGACGATCCAGGGGCGTAAGCCCCATCTCATCCACCCCTTCAAGCCCCAGCGCCCCTTCGACCGCCTCTATGGTGATCCGGCCGTCCGCCTTGACCTGGGCATAATCCCGGACCCGTTTAAGCAGACGGTTCACGATTCTGGGCGTCCCCCGGGAGCGCCGCGCCAGCTCGGCGGCCCCGTCATCCATGATGGAAAGGTTGAGCAGCGCCGCGGATCGCCGGACGATCCGCTCCAAATCCGTATCGCAATAAAAATCAAGACTCCGGAAAATGCCGAACCGGTCCCGAAGCGGCGCAGAAAGGAGCCCCACCCGGGTTGTGGCCCCCACCAGCACGAACTGTTTCAGCCGAAACCGGTGGCTCCGGGCATGAACCCCTTTATCAAAGATCACATCAATGGCAAAATCCTCCATGGCCGGATACAGCAGTTCTTCAACCGACTTGGGCGTACGGTGGATTTCATCGACAAACAGGACATCCCCGGTCTCCAGATGCGTGAGCAGGCCGATCAAATCGCCGCCCTTCTCAAGGGCCGGGCCTGAGGTGACCATCAGGTTGGTACCCATTTCATTGGCGATAATATGGGCCAGCGTTGTCTTGCCAAGCCCCGGCGGGCCGTGAAAAAGCACGTGCTCTAAGGCCTCATTTCGATGCTTGGCCGCCTGGATGGCGATTTTCAGGGTTTCGAGCACCTCGCCCTGCCCGATATAGTCGCTCAGATGCTCCGGCCGAAGCGAAATGATATCCGGCTCCGCATCCATGGGAAGCGGCTCCGGGTTTACGATTCCCCGGGGTTCTCCGGAATATTTGATAATATCATCCGTCATTTAGCGCCTCGCCCCGATACACTTCCTCAAACAGCTCCTCCGGTGTGGCGATCGAGGGGTTCCGCTTCATGGCCGCATCAACCATGAGTTTGGCCTCATGGGTTCTGTGGCCCAGCTGCCCGGTCAGCACCGCAATCACCTGCTCAGAGGGATCATCAGCGGCCGGCGCTGCTTCTTCCGCCGGATGCACCGCATCCTCCCGGATCAGTGCGAACTTGCCCATTTTTCCCTGCAGCGTGGCGATAATTTTATGCGCCATGCGCTCGCCGATCCCGTTTAAACGCTTTAGCACAACCGCATTTTTGGATTCAATGGCTTTGGCAATATCAGAAACCGGGGTATTCAATGCCTTTACTGCCTTTAAGGGGCCGATGGCCTCAACGGAAATAAAAAGCTGGAAAAACTCGCGTTCCGCCTCCAGGTTAAAGCCGATCAACACCGGCTTGGGCTGATGCTCGGTCTGATGATAGTAAATGTGAAGCGACAGGGTATCCCCCAGGGACCTGGCATGCAACGTCTCCATCACAAACCCCGGCACCAGGACCTCGTAGCCGATTTGGTTGACCAGCAGAATCAGACGGTCGATCTCTTTTTTTAACAATTCACCTTCAAGATATGCGATCATGCCATCCTCACACCTTACACCCTAAACCCTACACCCTATACCGTACACCCTATCCCGTACCCACACATGCTTCAATTCCGCTCGTGTACCGAAACAGGCCGACCATGGCCAGGGCAATGGCATCTGAGGCATGATAGGGCCGAATGGGGCCCGGATGATTTAACCGGTGCCGGACGCTTTCGGCCAGCTGCTGTTTATTGGCGCTGCCGTTTCCGGTCAGGATCTGCTTGGCGGTCCGGACCGGAATCTCCTTTACTGGCAGATGGAGCTGACAGCCGGCCAGAAGGATTACCCCCGTGACCTTTCCGAGCATAATACCGGATTTGGGAAACCGCTCCAGGGAGAACACATCCTCAACCACGATAAAATCCGGGGATTGACGGGTCAAAAACGAAATCAACTGATCATAAATGCGATTTAAGCGAATCGGCACCGAATGACGGGCGGATGTTTGAATACATCCATAAGAATAGCGGGCAACCGAAAGCTCGGTCCCCTCGATAACGGCAACCCCCGTGGCCGCAAGGCCCGGGTCTATGCCCACGATTTTCATCATGAATGACGATTACTACTGCTCGATCCGGTTAATCTGCTGCCGGGCAATATTGGCCTCGTTGGAATCCGGAAATTTTTGTATCAGTTCTTTCAGGACCAGCTTGGCGTTGCCGGTTTCCCCGAGCTTTTGAAAGGCAATACCCTGCTTGAGGTAGGCGGCCGCCACTTTATTGCCGTCCGAGAAATTCTCGATGACCTTCTGGTACTCCAGAATGGCCTTTTCATACCACTCCTCGCTGTAATAAACCTCGCCGATCCAGAACCGGGCGTTATCCGCCTTATCCGACTCCGGATAGGTCTCCAGAAACTTTTCAAACGCATCCCGGGCGGTTTCATAATTTTCCTGGTCAAATGATTTTTTGGCAAAGCTGTATAACTTATCCGCCGGCATATCTTCTGAAGCCTTTTCCTCCGAAGATGCGGCGTCCACTGCGGCCTCGATCTTTTCTGCGGACTCAAAGCCAAGATAGCCGGCCAGCCGGGAGATGCGTTCGTCATTGACATCCACGGATTCAGACAGGGCGGCAAGCTTTTCGCGGGTGTCATCCAGACCGCTTTCCAATTCTTCGATTTTCCGGCTTAAGCGATGCTCGGTTTCTTCAAAACGGCCGGACAGCTTGCGCACCTCGCTCCGTAATTCATAGAACTCCGCATCCTGGCCGGCATAAAGCTCGCGAATACGGTTTTCCTGGGCTTTTCGTTGTTCCAGCCGATCTTTTAAAGCATTAATCTGGTTTTCAAGCGAGGCATTGCGTGCCTGAAGATTGCTGATCCGGTTCTCCAACCGCACCACATCGGAATTGGTTGCACAGCCTGCCATTAACAAGAAGCTGATACCTGCTATAAGAATAGTGCGCCACATGGATTTCATCACCCGGCTTGTTGATTTTTAAAAAATAGGAGCGGGCGGCATTCGTCCTGATACCGCCCCCTCAGATGCCAACAGGATACGCCTTTATTTGATCTTAAAAACCCCGCGCCGGTTCTTGGCCCATGCCATTTCATTGTGCCGGGAATCCACCGGTCGTTCTTCACCGTAGCTGATGGTTTCCAGCCGGGATTCATCAATGCCCGCATTGACCAGGTAATTTTTGATGCTCTGGGCGCGGCGCTGTCCCAGGGCCATATTATACTCCTTGGTCCCCCGTTCATCACAGTGCCCCTCAATAGTCACCTCAACGCCACGGTTCTCCCGCAGCCAGTCGGCCTTCTCGGACAGAATCTCCCGGGCTTTTTTGGTCAGCGAAGCATCGTCAAACCCGAAATAGACATGTTCATTGAGAAACTCCCCCCGCTCGGCTTTTTCCTCTTCAATCCGGCGGCGGCGCTCCTCTGCTTTTGCTTTTGCCTTTGCCTTTTCCCTGGCCGCGATTTCTTCTTCAGAAATACCGGCTTCTTTTTCTTCTCCGGCTTTTTCAGCCTTTTCTGCCGCCTCTGTCGCCTCTTCGCCGGCTGTGGTGGAAACATCCTTATGCTTGGCGCAGGAGACCACAAACAAAAATGCCATAACCAACAAAAGAAGTCCGAATGTTACACCTAAACGCTGCTGTTTCATGTTTTTTTCTCCTTTACCCTGTCGCATTCACGTTGAAAAAATTATTCTCTACTTAATTTCCATGGATGGAGACCAATCCGGCAGTATCTGTTCGCCCGCCATCTCCAAAAGCGGCCGCTGATCCGTGCCGGATGCCGTCATTACATAGAGCTTGGCGGTTCCCGAGCGGGTGGAGCTGAATACGATTAATGTGCCGTCCGGCGACCAGGCAGGGGATTCGTTGCTGCCGGCGTTTCGGGTTAACTGCGTCAATCCCTCGCCGTCAGTGCCGATCACAAAGATGTCGGCCCTTCCCCCGTCCATTGAGGAATAAACAATCTTCCTGCCATCGGGGGACCAGTCCGGCTCGGTGTTATAGTTGCCTTCATAGGTTAACCGACGGGTTTCATCGGTCTCCAGATTTTTAATATAAATCTGCGGCGTGCCGGCCCGTTTTGACACAAACGCCATCTTTTTGCCGTCCGGAGAAAAGGTGGGCGAAACGTCAATCCCCCAGCTGTCAGTTAGTTTCTTATCAATTTTGCCGGATTCGGTCAAAAGATAAATTTCCTCATCCCCGCTCACAGAAAGGGTGGCCGCCAACCCGTTCTGACCAGGCAGCCAGGTCGGCGTGATATTGATCCCGTCATAGGCGATCCGCCGGGTTTTACCGCTCTCTATGTTTTTGATAATAATTGAGGGACTGCCCCCGGCATAGGAGGTGTAGGCGATGGATGCGCCGTCCGGCGACCATGCCGGGAATAACGTAATCGCCTGACTCTCGGTCAGGCGCCGGGGCGTATGGCCGTCAAATCCGCAGATATAAATGGCGTTTTGCTTTTCCTGCTTGTTGATAAATACGATCTGGCTGCCAAACAGGCCCCGTTTGCCGGTGAGACGATACATCATCTCACCACAGAATCGGTGGATCATCTGCCTGAGATCGCTCTGGCTGCCGCCGTATCGCTTGCCAAACAGCAATTCGCCCTTAAAGGTATCAAACAGACGGATCTCCATGCGCACGGTGCCATCATCGCTTAGCCACAAGCCGCCGGTAATCAGCAGTTCAGCCCCTATGTCCGTCCAATTGTCAAAGTTTAAATCCGCCGCGGTAATGCCTTTGTCCCGGGGGTTTTCCAGAAATGCCCCCCGGTCCAGCAGTTTCAAATAGCCGGTAAATTCCAGGCCGTCGCTCAGGATATCCGTGGCCTGACGGGCCGCATCTCTATCTTTTTCCGATTCCGTCATGGCTTTAAACACCGGCACGGCAACGGGAATTTTTTTTAGAAACGGCTCACTGATGTTGATATAATCATATGCGGCTTCCGACTGTGCGGCAGCCCCCCACGCCCATTGTAAAGCGATGGTTGTTAAAACGATGAGAAGACCGATTCGCGCAAATGCCTTAATCTGCATGTATACCGCCTCATTCAATTGCTTATCCTTCCTCTTATTGGCGCTTTAACCCGGATGGGGTAAACCCGACCATCAAATGATAGTATGGATAGCCGTCTGGAAGCGGCGGGAGCGGATCGGATTTCATGACCGTCCGGTACGCCGACTCATCCAGGTATGAATTGCCGGAGCGCTTCTCAAACCAGACCTCGGTAATCGAGCCATCCGGCAGAATCTTCATCACCAGCCGGCTTTCCAGCCCCTGCGTCTGGCCGGCCATTTTTTCCGAAAACACCCAGTTGTTTTTTAGCCGTACTGCCACTTCCGCCTGAAAAACCTCGATCTGGTCCATATCCCGCACAGAGCCCCGGCCGCCGCCGCCTGTTTTGGCAGCCAGCCGATCCGTTAGTTTTCGATCGGTATTGCCGACCTCGGATTTCAATGCGTTGATCCGATCCTTTAATGGGCTGGGACGGGATTTCTCGGATCGTTCCTTCAGATTTTCAACAGCGCTCCGGTGCACCGCCGCGGTCCGAATGGTCTTTTTTTTCATGGACGTCTTGAGCTTGGGGCCGGGTTTTTCGACCACATAATCCGACGGATCAAACTGTTTTTCCGGAGCCTGCTTCACGGGTATTACCGCTTTTTCCGGTTGATTCGGCGGCTTGTTTTCCGGGACATAGCCGTCATGCGCTGTTTTTTCAGGCTCTGGCGCGGGCTCCGGCGGGGAGCTTTGCGCGGGTTCGCCAGCCGAATCCGGCGGCTGCGGCGTCTGGGGCGCCAACGCGGCCAGATCCACCTCAATCACATTCCGGTCCGAAAAGTCCGGCATGGAGACGGACGAAAACGGAAAAAACAGGACAATGGCGATCAGCACAATATGGCCGATCAGCGATGCCCCTGCATACCAGTACCAGCCTGTCTCCGGTGAGGCCAAGTGATGGTATTTCTGCTTATCTGACTTCATTATGCAATACCGGTGCCCTGAGGCCCGCCTCAGGATTTCTCGGATTCGTCCGCCGGCTGGGTCACCATGCCCAGTTTCTCAGCCCCGGCGCCTTTGATGGCAGCCATCACCTCAACTACCCGGCCATAGGCAATCTGTTTGTCCGCCTTTAAAAAAACCGCCCGGGAGTGCCGGTTTTCAAAAATCTTTTCAAGCTTTTCCTCAAGAGAATCCAGGCCGACTTTATAATCATTGATAAGGATATTGCCATCCTTGTCAATGGTGACCACAAGCTGATCCTCTTCCGAGGAGAGCTGATTCGAATTCCGGGTTTCGGGCAGCGACACATCCACGCCCTGGACCATCATCGGGGCGGTTACCATGAATATAATCAAGAGCACCAGCATGACGTCAACAAACGGGGTCACATTGATATCTGACATCAAAGGATTTTGTTTGCTGGGCAGTCTCATGCCGCCGCCTCGCCGGAGAGAATGAGTTCACGCTCCACAATATTTAAAAAATCGGATGAAAAGCTCTCCAGTTCGGATTCGATAATCCGGATTTTTTGATTAAAATAGTTAAACGCGATCACCGCGGGGATGGCCACGGCCAGACCGGCGGCTGTTGCAATCAGCGCCTCGGAAATTCCCGGCGCTACCGCGGCAATACTGGTCACACCTTTTTTAAAGGCGATGCTGTGAAATGAGTTCATAATGCCCCATACAGTACCAAACAGCCCGATAAACGGGGCGATATTACCGGTAGTGGCAAGAAACGGCACCATCTGGACCAGCCGGATGCTCTCGGTGATGCTTGAGCGCTCAAGTGCCCGCTTCACGTTGTCAAACCCCCGGGCCGTCTTTGGAAAGGCGATTCCGGGATTCTGGCCGCCGCCGTCCGTCGGCGGGCGGCCGGCATCTGATCCCAGTTTGCGAAGCTCCATGTAGGCGATCCGGAAGACCCGGGCGATCGGACTAAACCGGAGCTCCTTGGATTTGGAAAACGCCTCGGAGAAATCCCGCGTTTCCCAGAAATACTCGATAAATTCAGCGGACTCGCGATAGGCCCGGCGGATGTGCCGGTATTTGATAAAAATGATCGCCCAGGAGGCCACAGAAAAAATAAAGAGCAGCAGTATAACGAACTTTACCATCAATCCGGCGTTCAATATCATTTCAATGACATTGAGGCTTTGAACTCCCATATTGATAAGACTCCCATTCTTAATAAATTTTATGATGACCCGACGCCGCGGTCATTTTTAAAACAGCAAAACATATTGATATGCATTTCCTAACGCATACCAACCGCTTATTTCAATTGAAAATGTTATCCGGGATAATCCACCGATTCCGTAATGCTGGATGACTGGAAAAATAATCAGGGCATGTATGGTTTAGGCCTCGCACTGCGGCAATACTTAATATTTAATATCCCCAAACTGAGGGGTTCAAATTTTTAAAAAGCAAACCGCTCAGTTTAAATTATACCCGAAACTATCCGACACATGGGCCGGTGTCAAGACAAATGGTCTTTCAGGGAAGGCTGGCCGACGCAGCCGGCTGATGATCCGGTCAAAAAAAACGCCCTCCCGCACTAAGTGCAGGAAGGCGTTGATTTTACATCCATACGGGCATATGGGGCAGACGGGCTTACATCATGCCGCCCATGCCGCCCATACCGCCCATGCCGCCCATGCCGCCCATGCCGGCACCACCGCCGCCGCCGGCGCCGCCTTCATTCTCGTCCGGCACCTCAGCGATCATGGCTTCGGTGGTCAGCATCAGGCCGGCCACACTTCCGGCATTCTGAAGGGCAAACCGAACCACTTTGGTGGGATCAATGACCCCGGCCTCAATCAGGTCTTCATAAGTGTTGGTTTCGGCATTATAGCCGTGCGATCCTTCAGTATTCTTGACCTTGTCAATCACAATAGAACCTTCAGTCCCGGAATTCTCCGCGATCCGTCTCAGAGGTTCCTCCATGGCACGCATTACAACCTTAACACCAAGCTTTTGCTCAGCTTTGGCCTTGACTTTGTCCAGGGCGTTGATGCAGCGGACCAGCGCCACGCCGCCGCCGGCCACAATGCCCTCTTCAACCGCTGCGCGGGTTGCGTTTAATGCGTCTTCCACCCGGGCTTTTTTCTCTTTCATCTCAGTCTCTGTGGCCGCGCCAACATTGATGACCGCAACGCCGCCGACCAGCTTGGCCAGCCGTTCCTGCAGTTTTTCCCGGTCATAGTCAGAGGTGGTCTCCTCAACCTGGGCACGGATCTGCTTGACCCGGCTTTCCAGGGAGGATTTGGCGCCGGCGCCGTCAACGATCGTGGTGTTATCCTTATCAATGGTAATATTCTTGGCCCGGCCAAGATCATTAATGGTGATGCTCTCCAGTTTGATGCCCACATCCTCGGACACCACCTGGCCGCCGGTCAGCACCGCGATATCTTCGAGCATGGCTTTTCTGCGATCTCCGAAGCCCGGCGCCTTGACCGCCGCCACGTTCAATGTGCCGCGCAGCTTATTGACCACCAATGTGGCCAGGGCTTCGCCCTCGATATCCTCGGAAATGATCATCAGGGGCCGGCCGGATTTGGATACCTGCTCCAGAATCGGCAGCAGATCCTTCATGCTGCTGATCTTCTTTTCATGAATCAGGATATAGGGATCTTCCAGGTTGGCTTCCATCTTTTCGGCATCTGTCACAAAGTAGGGGGAGACATAGCCGCGATCAAACTGCATGCCTTCCACCACGTCAAGCGAAGTCTCCATGGATTTGGCTTCTTCAACGGTAATGACCCCGTCTTTTCCGACCTTATCCATGGCCTCGGCGATCAGGTTGCCGATGGTTTCATCATTGTTGGCGGAGATGGTCCCGATCTGGGCGATTTCACGCTGTTCGCTCGCAGACCGGCTGATTTTGCTCATTTCCTTGACTGCGGCTTCAACCGCCTTGTCAATGCCGCGCTTGATGGCCATGGGGCTGTTTCCGGCAGCCACCAGCTTCAGGCCCTCCTGATAAATCGAACGGGCCAGCACAGTCGCCGTGGTCGTGCCGTCACCAGCCATGTCACTGGTTTTGCTGGCAACCTCCTTGACCATCTGGGCGCCCATATTCTCGAATTTGTCCTCAAGTTCGATTTCCTTGGCCACGGTGACGCCATCTTTGGTCACTGTCGGGGAGCCCCAGGATTTTTCAATAACCACGTTTCTGCCCTTGGGCCCCAAGGTCACGGCAACCGCGTCCGCCAGCTTATCAACCCCGGCAAGCATTCTTTCCCGGGCTTTCATCCCATATTTAATTTCCTTTGCTGTCATATCCTAAACCTCCAATCAGTTATTCAATAATTCCTAAAATATCATCCTCGCGCATGACCAGATGTTCCTCATCATCAATCTTGACCTCGGTCCCGGCGTATTTGGCAAACAATACCCGGTCGCCGGCCTTGATGTCAGGGGTCATCCGTTTGCCGTCCTCGGTGCGCTTGCCTTCACCCACCGCCACAACGACGCCTTCAGCCGGTTTTTCTTTGGCACTGTCGGGAATGATGATGCCGCCTTTAGTCTTGGACTCCTCTTCAACCCGTCTTACCAAAATCCGATCCTGCAATGGTCTGATTTTCATTTCGCCTCTCCTTCGTTTTCAGTTTTATTTCTAATTTTTAAAAGGGTTTATGAATTTCCGGCAGGAAATACTATCATTCCCTCCGCTATCTTTACCCTGACTCGATACTCACTATTTGATTAAGTTAAATTTTGATATGAAGAATAATATACGGGCTGATGTTGCCGTATCTTATAAGCCGGCGGCAGCACGGTCTTCCTTAAATGAAGACAAATGACGGCCGGGATTGGCTCCCGTCATTCGCCTGCGGAAGAGGAACCGCTGTCCGATACGGGTGCTGAATTATCGGATTTTTGATCCGGCTTATTGGATGATGTGTCTGATGAACCGGAGTTTCGGTTTGCATAATCCGTTGCGTACCATCCGCTTCCCTTAAGATGAAATGTACTGTGTGAAATCAGTTTGTGAAGCCTGCCCGAACAATGGGGGCACTCAGACAGCGGCACATCACTCATTTTCTGCATCGCTTCGTGATACCGGCCGCATTCGGAACATTCGTACTCATAAATCGGCATTGCGCGAACTCCTGCTTATTTAATAATAACAAGTAGCTACCATTATTCGCGGTTGTTTTGAATCAAACTCAATATAGTCAATGTTTCTGGGTTGTCAAGAGGCAAGGCTGAAAAATTTTTACGGGGCTTCCAGATCATGGGGCCGCTCCCGCCAGTTTCCATAGAATGAAAGCACCGCGTCAATACCCGCAATAGACAGGGGACTTAGAATGTCACTGGTTTTTGCATGGACCCGCCGCTCCTCGGTCATTTTCTCTTCGGGTGAAGCATTAAAATGCTGTAGAAACCGCCGGAACCGGACCACATGGATCAGCTCATGGCTCACAATATAGAGCAGAAACGCCAATACCTCCAACTCCGGGTGTTTTTCCAAAGCAGAGAGAATGGAATGATCCTGAAGACAGATCTTATAAAAATCCTCCGAGTCTGTTTCCCGAAGCACATCTTTTCTTTTTAACTTGTATTTAACGATCTGCGCAAAATGGCCGGAAACAATCTCGGCCGGCGTTAATTCCGAAAGCGTCCGGACATCATAGTTCAGCCGGCCCAGTTGACTGGATGAGAGCTTGTAATAATTACTGACCAGCTCCTCAGCCATTTCAACCGCCCGGGTGACCGTCTCAAGCTGGCCCGGGCTGAAATATCTTAACTGAGCCATACATTCGCACGATCAGGTTTGTACACGGTAAATTTGTTCCGTCTTTTTTAGGCAGGCACGGTGGCCTGCCCTACGGCCACATGCGTCGTAGAGTCGGCCACCGTGCCGACTATCTGTCCGTTAACAGGACCGTGGTTATGGGCTTTGCGGTTAGAGCAAATTAGCCGTTCATATTTATAAAAAACGGTGGACAGATTTATATTGAGTGTGTTAAAAATTATTGTTATCGTTTTTAAATAGGTTTGACAACCTTATTTGCAGTTTTAGCCTAAAAGAAAGGGGGTGATCTGTTGGGCAGTGTGATCAAAAAGCGACGCAAAAAAATGCGCAAGCATAAACATCGAAAACTTTTAGCCAGGACGAGACATCAGCGAAAGAAGGGCTAAAAAAATGGAATCGGTGAGTCTTCTTGAAATGCAAACCGGGAAAGGCCCGGCTTAATTGCCGGCCCTCCCGGTTTTTTTATACCTAAATCGCTCAATTCAGGTTATGGGTTATCCGCTAATTGGACGCCGCCTCGCCGGAGAACCCTTTAAGGTACTTCAGCAATTCCGAATCCGTGGACAGCACCAGGTTACTGGTTTTATCCAGCGACTCCGTGTAGACATCCAGAGACTGGGTAAATGAATAATACTCGGGATCCACGCTGTAGGCATCCGCATAAACCTTCGTGGCTTTGGCATCGGCCTCCCCTTTTATTTCTTCTGCCGTCCGGTAGGCCCCGGACTGAATTTCAAGGAGATCCCGCTCCTTCTGCCCCATGATCCGCTGAGCCTCGCCCTGGCCTTCGGAGCGGATCTTTTCCGCCATCTGCTGGCGCTCGGCAATCATCCGGCCGTATACCGAGTCCCGCACGGATTTCACATAGTTAACCCGCTTCATTTTCACATCAATCAATTCAATGCCGAACCGGTCCAGCTTCGGCTGTGAAGCCGCCAGAATCATGTTGTTTAACTGCTCCCGGCCGGTTTTAATGGTCTCTCTCTGGGCCTCATCCTTTCCCTCCAGCGTGGTCATGGACCGGTTGCTGGTGCGTACGGTTTCAATAAGCTCATGCGAGGTCACGGCATTTCGAACCGCCGGATTAATGATGTCATCCAACCGCTGCATCGCGGAAAACCGATCGGTAACGGTTCTGAAAAAAGCCACCGGATCTGTAATCCGCCAGCGGGCAAACGCATCCACCCATAGATAGGTCTTGTCCTTGGTCGGGATCTGGCCGGGATTGCCGTCCCAGGCCTGAATATTTTTGAGAAAATAGTTGGGCTGCTGGATAAACGGCACCTTGAAGTAAAGGCCCGGCTCGGTTTTGGGCTCAGCCACCACTTTTCCGAACTGGGTGATCACCACCTGCTCCGTCTCGTCGACCACATAGGCGGAAGAATAGAATGCCACCCCCGCAATGGCCACAATCGCAATCAATACAATATATCTAATTTTCATTTTTTACGCCCCATGCATTTTTCAGGTTAAGCAGCGGCAGAACGTTTTTCTGCTCTGAATCGATGATATAAATTTCGCCGAGATTCGGCAAAACGGATTTGATGCTCTCCAGATACAAGCGGCGCCGGGTCACATCCTTTGCCTTTGCATACTCCTTGTACTGGGCCATAAACCGTGCGGCATCACCCTCGGCCCGGTTGATGCGTTTCTTGGCATACCCCTTGGCGGCCTCGATGGTTGCCTCCGCCTCCCCGCGGGCCTTGGGAATCACCCGGTTGTATTCCTGCCGGGCCTCGTAGATCATCTGCTCTTTTTCCTGGTATGCCTGGTTGACCTCGTTGAACGAATCCTGAACCGGCCCCGGCACATTGGTATCGCCCAACTCAACGGTCACAACGTCAACCCCGGTTTCCGCCTGATCCAGTGCGTCCTGCAGCCTGATTTCCGCGGCATTGGCGATCTCCTCGCGGCTGGAGATGACCTCGTTGATGCTGCGATCCCCCACCACCAAGCGCATGGTGGCCTCTGACATATCCCGGATGATACCCTTTACATCCCGAACCTTGAACAAATAATTATACGCATCCTTAATCCGGTATTGCACAATCCAGGGCACCACCCCGACGTTTAAATCGCCGGTCAGCATCAGGGACACATCAATGGTCTCCTGGCCCACGGAGTAGGTGGTCCGGGTATCGGTCACCTTGCTTTCCTCAACGCCGAAGCCTTCCTTGTAAATCCGCTTGGTCTTTACCTTGGTTACCTTTTCAATGCCCGCGGGCAGCTTAAAATGCAGGCCGGACTGCGTGGTGCGGGTGTACTTGCCAAACCGCTGGACCACGCCCACTTCATTGACATCCACGGTATAGACCATTGAAGAGCCGAAAAACAGAAGCAGAAGGACAAGGATCACAATGATCCAGCCGCCCGAGAACTTGTAGTTTTTCAATTTGTCCAGCACTTCATCCATTTGCGGCGGTTTTGGGCCGCCTCCGCCGCTGCCGTCGCCGGAACTGCGTTCCTTCTGACGCTGCTGTAATTTTTCCCAATCCCATGTCATAATTTTTTCCTGTATTCGATTTGATTGCTTTGTATGCTTAATCTGCCTGACAGCGGAAATGCCGCCATCCTGCAACATTAAGTATCCATTATTCAATATCTGCCCTAAACAATTTAATTTAAATAATATTTAAATGACATCGCCGGACAAGTCAATAAAAAATGGCAGCGATAGAGAACCATCGGCATTTCCGGAAAGCTGTTTGAAAAAGCCCGAATTTTATCTTATCATCATATGAAATATTGAAGTCAATGCCATTAACTTAAGAGTGAAAATTGGTTCCGTTGTCATTTCGAGCGCCAGCGAGAAATCTTTTCATTGCATGAATTTTTAAGATTTCTCGTCACTGTCGTTCCTCGAAATGACAGTGGCGATAGGCTAAAGTTAATGACATTGATATTGAAATAAAATCCTAAATATCAAGACCAAAACAGGAAACCCTGATTTGAAAGCAGACCTCCACGTTCATTCGAAATACTCGCACCGGCCATCCGCCTGGATTCTTCGAAAAATCGGCGGGGCGGAGAGCTATACCGAGCCGGCAGCGGTCTACCGGTATCTAAAACAAATCGGCATGGACCGGGTCACTCTGACGGACCATGATACCATCGAAGGCTGCCTGGAAATCGCCCATCTCGAGGATGTCTTCATCAGCGAGGAGGTGACCACCTATTTCCCGGAGGACCGATGCAAACTTCACGTGCTGACCTATGACATCACGGAAGTCCAGCATGATGAAATTTGCCGCATCCGGGATAGCGTATTTGACCTGGTCGCCTATTTAAACCAGGAACGGATCCTCCATGCTGTGGCCCATCCGATGTATGCGGTGAACGATCGACTCCAAGTGGCGCACTTTGAAAAGATGCTTCTGCTTTTCAAGCATTTTGAGTTAAACGGCGCCCGGGATGCCGTGCTAAACCAAATTATCAACCGGATTCTGGGAAACTTGACAAAAAGCCGGATTGAAGAACTGTCCGAGAAGCACGACCTGGCCCCGGCAGTGGACCGGCCTTGGGAGAAGGGGCTGACCAGCGGCTCAGACGATCATTCCGGGCTGTATCCGGGCACCGCTTATACGGAAGTGCCGGACGCCGAAACCCTGGACGCTTTTATGGCGGGCATCAAAAACCGAAGATCGCACCTTAATGTGCCCGGCGCGACCCCGCAGAGTTTGGCCCACAACATTTACAGCATTATCTATCAATTCTATAAAACCCATTTTCAGATCCAAAACCGGCTCCCTGACAAAAACGTACTGCAATTATATAACAACCTCCTGCTTCCCGCCTTCCAAAAGGAGGCGGCATGTGAGCCGGCACCCGAACAAAGCCGGACAAAAAACGGCACCTTTGATTTTTCCAATCCGTTTTCCACCTTCCTGCCCCATCAAATTATGGAAAAATCCGCTGGATTAATTTCAGAAGAACCAATACTTGCGCAATGCCTTAAATCCAGCCCCGACGGGGAACCTCAAAAGGATGCCGCCTGGTTTCGATACGCCCAAAAAACGACAGATGCCATCATTCGCGATTTTGCCGATGAAATTCTTTTCAAGCTGTTGGAAGCGGATATTTTTTACCTGCTAAATACCATATCCACCACCGCATCATTATATGCCATCCTGTCACCGTTTTTTATCGCTTACTCCATTTTCAGCCGGGACCGGCAGTTCAGCCACCGTTGTTTTTCCGCGATCAGCGGTGAGCCCGGCGATCCTGGGAAGGAAGAACAAAAGATCGCCCTTTTTACCGACACATTTAATGAAATCAACGGCGTGGCCGCGGTAATCAAAACCCAGGTCAAGGCGGCCCAAATCACCGGCAAACCCATGACCCTGATCACGTGTGACGAGTCTCAGGATGGCGCCGCCCATAGGGCTGCCTTCAGCCCCATCGGGCAATTTCAGCTGCCTGAATATCCGGAAATCAAGCTGTTCTATCCGCCGGTGCTGGAAATCGTCGATTACTGCTATCGGGCCGGATTCACCCATATTCATGCGGAAACCCCGGGCCCAGTTGGGCTGGCCGCACTCGCCGCGGCCCGCATACTAAACCTGCCCTTTCACGGCACCTATCACACCTCCCTGCCCCAAACCCTTCGGATGGTGACCGGAGATTCGCAGGTCGAAGAACTGGTCTGGAAGTATATTCTTTGGTTTTACGGGCAGATGGAGCGCATCTATGTCCCTTCCGCGGCCACTGCCGAAGAATTGGCGGAAAGAGGGATTGGCCGGCAAAAGCTCATCGTGCATCAATGGGGAGTGGATACAACTTTTTTTCATCCGGCCCGAAAAAACGGATTTATGGACCAGCAATACGGCGTGCCCGCTGATACACTTAAGCTGCTCTATGTGGGCCGGGTGTCCAAAGAAAAGAATCTGGAATTGCTGCCGCAGATCATGCGCCAGATTGCCGCGATGCGAAATGACATCCGCCTGATTGTGGTGGGGGACGGGCCTTATCTTAAAGAAATGAAAACACAGCTCGCGGAGATGCCGGTTATATTCACCGGTTATTTAACCGGCGACGCCCTGGCCCAGGCCTACGCATCAAGCGATGTGTTTATTATGCCCTCAACCACGGACACACTGGGTAATGTGGTCCTTGAAGCCCAGGCCTCGGGCCTTCCGGTCTTAGTCACCGACCGTGGCGGGCCCAAGGAGAACCTCCTTCCCGGCAAAACCGGATATATCGTGCCCGCAGATTCGGTTGACGGATTTGTCGAGCGCATTCTCCACATGGCTGAAAACCCCGAGCATCTGCAAAAACTCAAAGAAAGCGCTCGTCAGTATATGGAGCAGCGCTCCTTTGAAAACTGCTTTTTAAGATTTTGGAAGCGCGAGTGACCAGAAAACCACGGCCAATCAACAAGGAGTGTCTGACATGACATCCAAGAAACGGGGAGCTTCAGATTTCACCCATATTCGGGAGATTCTCGAGTCCATCCTTCCGAGGTACCAGCGGGAGTCAGATACCGTCATTGAAAGAATCCGCAGAATCTGGAATGACATACTGCCGGCGGAAATGGCCGAGCATGCCCAGCCGGCCACACTTAAAAATGATGTCCTGATGGTGCATGTCACCAGCTCCACCCTGACCCATCAGCTCCGATTCATGACCGAAGAGATTAAGCAGCACCTGAATGCGGCTGAAAATTCATCTCAGATTAATACCATTAAGTTCAAGGTCGGCAAAATTTAAGCCGACGGCCTCTTTACCATGCCGGACGCAACTGATGATACACTTTTACACGGCGGACTGGACATCGCTCAGCCCGAGACCGGCTACCGGTTTTCAATTGACGCTCTAATACTGGCCCACCATGTTACTCCGGCGGCATCCGAACAGATGGCTGATATCGGCACCGGCTGCGGAATCATTGCGCTGCTGCTTGCCCGCCGGTTTCCGGATGCGCTAGTTTGGGGCGTTGAAGTTCAACCAGACCTCGCCCGCCTCGCCGAATTTAATGCAAAAGCCAATCATCTGGCCGGCCGCGTAAGAATTATTCATAAAGACATCCGAAAGATAACCCTTTCAGATACGGGACCTGTCGAAATCGTCACCTGCAACCCGCCGCATATCCCGGTATCTTCCGGCCGCTTAAATCCTAACGATCAAGCCGCTGTTGCCCGGCATGAAATCCTGATGACGGTCTCCGATCTGGCAGCGGCGGCACACCGGCTGCTAAGCCCCAAAGGCCGGCTATTTACCATTTATCCCGCCGGCCGGCTGACTGAACTCCTTATTCAAATGCGAAACGCGGGCCTCGAACCCAAACAGGTTCGCACGGTGCATTTTAAGCCTGATGCCCCTGCCCGGCGCATTATCCTTCAGGCGGTAAAAGATGGGCAGCCGGGGCTGGAAATGCCCCCGCCCCTTTTTATCCATGATTCAGAGGGAGCCTGCACACCGGAGGCATTAAGCATTATGAATCCCGGCACCAGCGGCCGTAATCCAAGCCCGAAATCCTGACAAAAATTTCAACAGTCATTCCCGGCGCACCCGCCGCGCCTTATATCCGGCCGCAGCACACGGTAAATTTGTTCTGTCTTTTTTTAGGCAGGCACGGTGGCCTGCCTTACGGCGACATGCATCGTAGAGTCGGCCACCGTGGCGACTATCTGTCCGCTAACATGACCGTGGTTATGGGCTTCGCGGTTATAACAGATTAGCCGTGGGCCGCAGCAATTTTCATTTGACACAAACCTGCAGAACATATAATTTTCTGCATTCAATAAAATTTCTTTCCTGCAAGTCAAATCAAATTCGGAGAGGTGGCCGAGTGGCTGAAGGCGTCGGTCTCGAAAACCGGTGTCCCGTTTCCCGGGACCGTGGGTTCGAATCCCACCCTCTCCGCCATATACTTTTGAAATTTAGAAATGTTACCTTATTGCTGTTTTCCCTGCTCGTAATTTCCGTTTCAGATGTCTCCAGTCAGAATCTTGAAAAATGGAAGGTAGTCTTCACAAATGTAGAGGGAAAAAATATCTCGCTGATATGTGAGGTGGCAGATACTTACTATAAACGCAGCCGGGGGCTTATGTATCGCGATCATCTCGACTATGATAAAGGCATGATATTTGTTTATGACAAGTCATCACATCGCAAGTTTTGGATGAAAAACACAAATATAGCCCTCAGCATCGCTTTTATTGATGCGGATGGCTATATTACCGGCATAAGGCAAATGAAACCGCACAGCCTTGAAATAATTGCCTCTTCTCAGAAGGTCAAATACGCCGTTGAAGCCAACCAAGGATGGTTTAAAAAAAATTCTATCGAATCAGGGGGAAGTGTAAAATTTTTTAAACCAATTAATAGTTATTCTCTACTGCCTGATAATTAACCCCCTCCTTGACACCCGCCGGAACCATATTTAATTTTTTTTTTGATACTTAATTTTATCAACTCACAAAAAAAGGAGATTATTTATGAAATGCCCTGTTTGTAAAGATGTTAGCCTTGTAATGACAGACCGCCAGGGGGTAGAAATTGATTACTGTCCAGAATGCAGAGGCGTTTGGTTAGACCGCGGGGAACTCGATAAAATCATTGAGCGCACCAATCCAGATGTGCCCAATGAGGTACCCAGGCATAAAGATCGAGGATCAAAGCATTATTCGGATGATTCGCCAATGCATGGAACTCATAAGAAAAAAAAGAAAGGAGGGCTTTTGAAAGAATTATTCGATTTCTAGCCTGACAAAAATCAGCAATGCCGAACAGCAATTGTAAAGCGCCCTCAATGACAGGAAAAACCGACCAAAAATCTCAGAGAAAGCAAGTGAACAAGAAATTCTTTTAAAATCATAGCCCAGCCGGTAATAAAAATACCTAAAGGTATGACCATTTTTTCTGATGGCCTGTCTTTTCATGCCGCCAAGTAAGGGATTTTAATTTTATGACAGATGATGAAAGCCTCAATTACATACGGCACTTAAATGTCCTGGTGGTGGATGATGAAATCAACATGCGGCGAACTATGATTTACTGCCTTGAAGAGGAGGGCCATACCGCCATCGCGGTGGGCAATCAGGATGATGCGCTGGCCGAGGCAAGGCGGTGTGCCTTTGACCTGACTTTTGTGGATTTGCGGCTAGGCAAAGAAAACGGCATGGAATTGATTGAGACGCTCCAAAGAGAATCGCCATGGACAAAGATCGTGGTCATCACAGCTTATGCTTCTGTTGAAACGGCTGTGGAAGCCATGAAAAAGGGCGTGACAGATTATATCCCCAAGCCCTTTACCCCGGACCAGGTGCGCCTGCAGACGGCAAAAATCGGCCAGATTCGTGCCATGGAGCGCGAACTAACCGAACTAAAGGATGATGTGGGACGCCTTGACCCGGAAGCCAGTTTCAGCAGCAACAATCCCATCATGCAGCGCACCATTGAAACAGCTCGCAAAGCGGCTGATTCCGAGGCGATCATCTTGATCCGGGGCGAGTCCGGCACCGGCAAGTCAGTAATGGCCAAGGCGATCCACCAATGGAGCCCGCGGGCTGAAAAATCCATGGGGACCGTATCCTGCCCGGCAATGCCTTCAGAATTATTGGAAAGCGAATTGTTTGGCCATGTGAAGGGCGCGTTTACCGGTGCTGTCCGGGATAATCCCGGTCGAATCGCAGCTTGTTCGGGCGGCACGCTCTTTCTTGATGAAATCGGTGATCTCCCCCCTGAACTGCAGGTCAAACTGCTCCGATTTATCCAGGAACGTACTTACGAGCGCCTGGGGGATCCTAAGCCTCGCAAAGCGGATGTCCGCATTATTGCTGCGACCAATGTGGACCTCGATCAACGAGTAGCTGACGGCCGGTTTCGGGAGGATCTCTATTACCGGTTAAACGTTATCACAATTACCGTGCCGCCGCTTAGGGAGCGGCCTGAAGACATTCGCCCCATGGCCGAGAATTTTCTAAAATTTTTATCCCTTAACAATCACAAACAGTTTTCCGGATTTACGGACAGCGCGATTGAAGCCCTTCAGGCGCATGACTGGCCGGGCAATCTCAGGGAGCTGCGCAATGCGATTGAACGTGCTGTAATCTTAGGGCACAAGGAAACGATTGATGCGAGTGAACTACCGGAACATTTAAATCAGCGAGACCCTGAGCCCTGCATTGGCGATCCGGTTCCTTTGTCAAAGATTGAAGAATTTCATATCCGCCGTATTATTGCCATGACCCATTCGCTCCAGGAAGCAGCTGACATCCTTGACATTGATCCGGCAACACTATGGCGGCGGCGCAAAGCTTACGATATCTGATCCTGCCTTAAAATTAGCTCCAGGCGATCCCGGATTTCACAAGCGGGGAAGTCTCTTACAATAAAATCGGTGGCACCGCTTTTCATGGCTTCGGTTGCTGATTCGATTTCATTAGGTCCTGTGATCATTACGCCATTCGTCCTGGGCTCTCGCTCAATGATATATTTCAAGGCATCGACGCTGCCAATGAGGCTGATTTCCATAAGCACTATATCGAAGAATTCTTGTTCAATGACTCCCAAAGCGTCTTCAATGGTTTCGGTAGTTTTTATGACCAGTTTCAAGGGGGACAATGCTTGTTGCAATTTTTGATTTACCCGGCGGTCATTGCAGATTATTAAAATACGTTGGTGTGCCATTCAAAAAAACCTCTCCAGTAATAGGCAAAATCCATAGAAAATCAATAGTACAAAGATATAAAGGCTAAATTAATAGGGGAAAGTTGCTTGAATATTAAGCGGTTTGATTTTATCCGCCATTATCGTTTAGCGTTTTGCTCTGCCTATTTTTTGCAAAGGTAATGCCAGCAATCAATAAATCCAAAGATTCAAACAGAATTATTTAAAGTCGCATACAATCAAAGGGGTGGCGGTCATTAATTGTAAAGGTGTTTCTATTTTCCAGGGATTGCAAATTGCAATACGGCTTGTTTTTTTGACTTTCAAATTTCAATACCCTCAAGCCCGGCATCTCTTTTGAACCCCTTTATGCCGGCAGCCATAATCTTGGCATGTGATTTGCCACATTGGTGAATAAATAAATTAAGCTTTTTGGGAACCCAAAAGACTTTATCACCTGAATGCAAAAAAGTCAGAAGGAGATTGACAATGCGATTTATCCGAGGAAACAAAAAAATTAAACGTTATCAAAAGATCATTTTTTCTTTATTGATTGTTGCGATATTTCTTATCGCTCCAGCGTTATTTTGGGCGAATGAGACAAATGCATCGACAGCGCAAATCAGCCCGCAGAGCTTTACAAAACTCTCGGAGAAGGCAAGTTCGGCGGTGGTTAACATTCGGACGGTTAAGACTATCGAGAGTCAGCCGGGCCAGGCCTTTCAGTATTTTTTTCAGGGGCCCCAGGGCAATCAGCAACAATTAAGAGAATTTTTTGAAAAATTTTTCGGCAACCTGCCGCAACAGCAGTTCCAGCAAAGAAGTCTGGGCTCCGGATTTATTATAGATACAGAAGGCTATATTGTAACCAATTATCATGTCATCAAGAATGCCGATCAAATCAAGGTTAAACTAAAAAACGGCAAAGAGTATTCGGCAGAAATTATCGGCAGTGATCCCCCAACAGACTTGGCCTTACTTAAAATCGATTCGGACAAAAAGCTTCCAGAGCTTGAACTGGGAAATTCAGACAAAATGGCAATCGGACAATGGGTGCTCGCGATCGGCAATCCATTTGGGCTTGAACATACGGTTACCAGCGGCATTATCAGCGCAAAAGGCCGGGTGATCGGCGCCGGTCCGTATGATGATTTCATTCAAACCGATGCCTCCATTAACCCCGGAAACAGCGGTGGGCCACTCCTTAATATGAAGGGCGAGGTTATAGGCATCAATACCGCTATCCTGGCCGCTGGTGAAGGCATCGGTTTTGCCGTTCCCTCAAGCATGGCCAAGGACATTGTAGCCCAACTTAAAGAAAGCGGGGAAGTTACCCGGGGCTGGTTAGGTGTTGGCATTCAAAGTTTAGACAAAGATCTGAAGGCGTATTATGATGTCGATCACGGAGTCCTCGTTACCCGCGTATTCAAGGGAGATCCGGCAGACAAAGCCGGCTTGGAGTCCAATGATATTATTACCGCCGTTAACGGCGAAAAAGTTGACTCCGCGCGGGAGCTTTCCAATAAGATTTCTAACCTTTCTGTCGGGGAAAAGGCAAAAATTAAAGTTTACCGGGATGGCGATACTAAAACTTTCTCGGTTGAAATCGCAAAACGGGATGAAGCAGCGCTTCATGGAAAAGGGGCAAAGGAAGATAAGGAGTCGGCTAACATGGGGATTGCGATTGCAAATATTACCCCGCAGCTGGCTGAAAAGTTAAACATTAATCAGGATGCCGGTGTTATTGTGGTCGGTGTCAAGGCCGGAAGCAAGGCGGACAAAGCGGGTATCCAGAAAAATGATATTATTACTGAAATCAATCACCAGTCGGTCAGCTCAGTTGCTGACTGCCAGGAGATCATTAAAAATGTGGAGGAAGGCGACAAAGTTCATCTCCTTATCAATCGGCCCCGGCGGGGTCTGGTTGTTGTCACATTAACCAAGTAACCTGCCACCATCAATAGGTTCAAATCGGCTCATGAACCCCGCGAGCCGATTTGAACTTTTACTTAAGAGACAAAAATAAACCGATCTTAAAGTAACATACCAATGACTTTACAAAAAAAAATTTTCATCGGTTATGGTGTTGCCGTTATTTTGCTGGGTCTGGTCATAGCGTGGTCGGTTGGACATATCATTGCCATCGGCGAGTACTGGAGATAGAAAAGTTATCCATTGAGGAAAAAACAGGTTATCAGGCGCTTATCGAGTTGGCCAAGCAGCAATTGCTGAATAGTCGATATTCAGCCGCAAAAACCACCCTTCATAGAGCGATTTCAAATCAACCCCGTGAACCGGAGGCATATGACCTATTAGGGATGCTGCACGAGATGCAGGGAGAATTGGTCAAAGCAAAAAATTTTTACAAAGCTGCTGTAGAAATTGCTCCGGAATATAAACCAGCGCAACAGAATCTGGCGCAGAGCATAATGTGAAATTTTACCAATAACAAAAATTTTCGCGCCTTTTGGTACGAGTACAAAAACTCATTGTGGATTTTACCGCCGACAAAGCATGTGGGGGCCGCCTTTAAAGATATCGTGATAAAAAGCCGGACGGACGGCAGCCTGCTCCGCCTGAAAGACATCGCCAATATCGTGGACGGCTTCAAAGATGTCAATCTGGTGGCCCGCCATAACGGCAAGCGAGCCATCTTTATCAAGGTCTCACGAAGCGAATCCCAGGATACCCTCAAAGTCGCCCGGGCGGTAAAGGATTATCTGAAGTCGGCAAAGCTTCCGCCCGGCATTGACCTGGATATCCTGGAAGATCAAACCGAAATTCTAAAATCACGGATGAACCTGCTCACCCGAAATGCACTGCTGGGTTACGCCCTGGTATTTATCGCACTGCTCGTGTTCCTGGATTTAAAGCTTGCATTCTGGACCAGTTTAGGGATTCCCATCTCGGTATCCATCCCCGTGACGGAAGATATGGCTACTTGGTATCACTAATCCGATTTACTAAAATCCTTTTTTGAAAAATTCTTCGTGGGTGATTTGATCGGGCGATCGGGTATGCCGCTTAGGGATAGTCCCTTTTTTAAAGCACCCCCATATCACTTCATCGGAAGCAGGTATGGGCAGCAATCCGGTTTCCGCATCGATTTTGGTAAAAACCACATTGTCAGGTGCGTGAAAAACACGCTGGGGTTTACCCGAGAGGATTTGCTGCATAAAATCCAGCCAGATTGGACTTGCTGCCCTTGAGCCGGTCTCGTTTTTACCCAATGGGCGGCCCTGGTCAAACCCCACCCACACGCCTGTAACGCAGCGCGGGGTATACCCCATAAACCATGCATCATTTAAATCATTGGTTGTACCGGTCTTACCGGCCGCCGGTCTTTGAAGCGCCCGCACCCGCCAACCGGTGCCTTCTTCAACGACTTTTTGAAGGAGATGCGTCATGATATAGGCAGTAGCCGGTGATATGACCCTTTCAGCTTCATTTTCGGCCTGATAAATAACATGTCCGCTACGGTCTTCAATTCTGCGGACGAACACCGGCTCCACGCGCCGGCCCTGATTGGCAAAAACCGAATAGACTTCCGTCAGCTCCAGCAAAGATACACCTGAAGCGCCCAGCCCTAAGGCCAGGTTTCGATCCAGGTGAGAATCGATACCGAGCTTGTGCGCATAATCAATCGCGTAATCAATTCCGATATCCTGCAGGATTTTCAGCGTTACAATATTTCGTGAATGGATCAAACCTTCCCGGAAAAGCGTAAACCCATGGAAAGTCTTATCATAATTTTCCGGCTTCCAGGTATAGTCAAGCTCTTTATTCTCAAACACTAAGGGTGAATCTGGTATTATCGAGGCAACGGTATAGCCATTATCCAGAGCAGCCGCATAAATGATGGGTTTAAATGCCGAACCCGGCTGGCGTCTGGCCTGGACTGCCCGGTTGAACTGACTTTCAGCAAAATCCCGGCCGCCCACCATAGCCTTTACATGCCCATTTTCAGGCTGCATGCAAAGGAGTGCCGACTGCACGTTGGGTTTCTGTTCAAGACGCAGCTCCCATTGTCCTTGCGAAGGCTGCCATTTTTTCAATTTTACCTGAATGACATCCCCGACCGCCAACCGCTCTGCTAAAGCTTTAACGGTTTTTGTTTCTTTCGAAAATTCTGGCGCCTGCTGACGTGCCCACCGCATATGGGAAAAAGGAAGGGCGCCCACTGCACCGCCAAGACGCACCATGATTCTTTGCTCGGTCTCGTCGACATCAATGACCACGCCATGGGTGATAACGCCGTCAAATAGTTTCCGGGCCCCACGCTCCTTTTTTAGAGATTGGAGATAAGGTTCGATCTCGGATTTTTCAAGCCGAAGAAGCGGCCCCCGATATCCCCGTCGCTTATCAAGCGCCCGCAACCCTTTTTCAATGGACTTTTGGGCGGCTTTTTGCATTTTGATATCCACGCAGGTATAAATTTTTAGTCCATCAGTGTAAAGTGCGTCTGTTCCGAATTTGGCCTTAATCCATTTTCTTACGTGTTCGGTATAATAGGGGGTATTTTCCATAAACCATTCAGGTTTTGAGGCCATTGTGATTTTTCTTTGAATGGCTTCAGTGGCTTCATCTTGGGAGATAAAGCCTTCAGCCGCCATCCGGGTTAAAACATAAATCTGACGTTCCTTGGCACGCTCCGGATGAGCTTTGGGGGAATAAAAACTGGGAGCCTGCGGCAGACCAGCCAGCATGGCGCACTCAGGCAGATTTAATTCCTTTGCGGATTTGTTAAAGTAATTTTGGGCAGCCGCCTGAACCCCGTAAGCGCCGTTTCCCAAATAGATTTGGTTCAAATACAGGAAAAGGATTTCTTCTTTGGAAAAATGCTTATCAATCCGGTAAGCCAGTATGGCTTCCTTGATTTTCCGGGTATAGGTTTGCTTTGGCGTTAAAAAAAACGATTTGGCAACCTGCTGCGTGATGGTCGATCCGCCCTGGACAATCCGTCCCGCTTCCAAGTTTCGAAAAAAAGCCCGGGCAATACTGAATACATCAATGCCTTCATGCTCATAGAACCTTGCATCTTCGGCTGCGACAAAGGCATGAATCAGTTGATCCGGCATTTCTTTCAATGGGATCACAATACGACGCTGTTTATAGAATTCGCCGATTTTATGGTCATCATCAGAATAGATCGTCGTCACTACGGGCGGTTGGTATTCTTCCAGAGTTTTGATCTGCGGCAGACCGCTGCTGAAATAAAAATATACCCCCACAATGACAATCAGGAACAATAACCCGGCGGAAGCAAAAAGGCCAAACACGCCCTTTGCTACTTTCCAGATTTTTCGTTCTTTTTTCCAGATCTTTCTTTGTCGCCCAAAAACCATTTATATCCAAAAAGTGTCGCTTTTATCGTCAAATCTCCATAATGGATGCATTAATAATGCCAATATTCATTCATTTTTGTGGTAACTTGCAATCCTGGCCCAGCTTTTTATAATTACATACACACTTAAATGAAATAACCGAGGAACCGAAAAAAGGTATGTTAATCCCATGATAGATGATGAGAGCCTCCATCATGTGCGGCACTTAAATGTCCTGGTGGTTGATGATGAAATCAACATGCGTCGGACCATGATTTATTGTCTTGAACAAGAGGGCCACACAGCCATTGCCGTCAGCAACCAGGCCGATGCACTGGCCGAGGCAAGGCGGTGTGCCTTTGATCTGGCTTTTGTGGATTTGCGACTGGGTAAAGAAGACGGGATGCATTTAATTGAGGCGCTCCAGAGGGAACCGCCCTGGACAAAGATCGTTGTCATCACAGCTTATGCCTCTGTTGAAACGGCTGTGGAAGCCATGAAAAAAGGCGCGACAGATTATATCCCCAAGCCCTTTACCCCGGACCAGGTGCGCCTGCAGACGGTAAAAATAAGCCAAATTCGCGACATGGAGCGCGAAATAACCGAACTAAAGGATGATGTGGGACGCCTTGACCTGGAAGCGAATTTCAGCAGCAACAATCCCATCATGCAGCGCACCATTGAAACAGCCCGCAAGGCGGCTGATTCGGAGGCGATCATATTGCTCCGGGGTGAGTCCGGGACCGGTAAGTCAGTAATGGCCAAGGCGATCCACCAGTGGAGTCCGCGAGCAGAAAAATCCATGGGGACCGTGTCCTGCCCGGCAATGCCTGCAGAATTATTGGAAAGTGAGTTGTTCGGGCATACCAAGGGCGCGTTTACCGGTGCTGTCCGGGATAATCCCGGTCGAATCGCAGCTTGTTCGGGCGGCACGCTCTTTCTTGATGAAATCGGCGATCTCCCCCCTGAACTGCAGGTCAAACTGCTCCGATTTATCCAGGAACGTACTTACGAGCGCCTGGGGGATCCTAAGCCTCGTAAAGCGGATGTCCGCATTATTGCTGCGACAAATGCGAATCTTGACCAAAGAGTAGCTGACGGCCGGTTTCGTGAAGATCTCTATTACCGGCTAAATGTTATTACACTTACCATGCCCCCCCCTTAGAGAGCGGCCTGAAGACATTTGCCCCATGGCCGAGAATTTTCTAAAATTTTTATCCCTTAACAATCATAAACATTTTACCGGATTCACTGACAGCGCGATTGAAGCCCTTCAGGCGCATAACTGGCCGGGCAATCTCAGGGAGTTGCGCAATGCAATTGAACGCGCTGTAATCATTACGCCAGGTATTGCAAATTGCAATACGGCTTGTTTTTTGTCTTTCAAATTTCAATCCACTCAAACCCGGCGCCTCTTTTCAATCCCTTCATACCGGTAGCCATAGTCTTGGCATGTGATTTGCGTTTATCAATGAATAAATTAATGGAGTTTTTTTCCTCAAAATTCATTGCATTGGGTAAAGCTTATGAATTTTAAACAACAAATAAGGAGGTTAGAGAATGAGACGTTTTCGCTTGCCGGCTTGTCTTTAAACGGGTGTGCCACGACTAGCCGGGTTGATCAGCTGCAAGAGCGGGTAAATGCCGCAATGGAAAAAGCAGATCAGGCCATGGCTGAAGCCGAAGCAGCCAAAGCCCGGGCGGAGAAATGTTGTAAAGAAAGCGATAAGGCTTTAGATGCCACCAATCGGGCCGAGGCTGCAGCGGATCGCGCGGAAGCAGAGGCTGATCGGGCTGAACTTGCGGCCGAAAAATCTGAAGCCATCTTTGATAAAATGCTGCGGAAGTAATCCGCAAGAAATCAATACCCGGACAATTTGATGTAAGAGGGGAGAACCGCAAGGGCTCCCCTTCATTAATTGAATTCAAATACAAACCATACATACCCAATCACTCATTCACTGAGCAGATCTTCCAGCATTGTTTCCGCATCTTTTTTCATTTGCTCGAAGGTCCCCTCCGCCTGCTCTTTCAAGTCCTCCAATTTTTTATCTGTTTTTCCAGGCTTTTTTACAGCTTCTTCCACAATTGATTTCACCCCTGAATAATCCGGCTGCACCTTCGGCTGGGAGAATGTCCCCGAGACTTTTATTGGTACCTTAACCCCCGCGTGCTTCCGGGTTTCAGACTGGCCTTTCAGGGTGGCCACAATCTTAGGCTGAATCCTGAAATCAAGAGATTGGGATACCAGATCTGCGGTGCCGGATGCGCTTACCCGCAGCAGCGGAGATACAAGGCTCGCACTGGTAGTGGAGAGCTTGCCATTGCGAATGCTGAAGGGAACCACCAACTCTAAAAAATCGGTCTGAGCCCCCCCATCCGCCGGCAAGACTTGCTGCCCAATGACAGTCTGGATCTGACGAATGATTTTAACCAGATCCAACCCCTGAATTGCGCCGTCGTAAACCCGGATGGTTCCGTTTCCCGAAAGAGTTTGACGAAACTGGTTCGCTGACGGGCCAGAGGCAGTAATTGCCATATCCGCCTGCAACAGCCCTTCCAAAAATGCCTTATCCGCTGTATCCGCTAAAAGTCTTCCTGCTTCAATCTGTTCTGCGCTGATGTCGGTTTTCACGCTCAAACTTTGAGGATTAACTTCCAGCCTTATCGACCCCTCCATACTCCCTGAGTAAAGCGCGGCTTGAACGGGATCCAACCGGTAATTGCCGTTTTGTGCTTTCAGAACAATATCAATCTGATCAATGGATGCTCCACCGACTTTCAGCCGCTTAACCGCGCAGTGACCGGAAATGCGCGGTTCCTGGAGGAATGCATAATCTACCGGGGCTTTCGCAGGCTTTCCTCCTGTCCTGCGCTTTTGTTTTGATGGGGTTTCAGGTAAATACCGATCCAGATTCAGGCGATCAATTTCAATGTCAAATTCAATCCACGGCTTCTGCATATCCTTTACGTCGAGCCGAAAATCCGCTTGGGTTTCATCCAGAATCAGCTCACCGTTGCTTATCTTCGCAGATTGAGGATCACCCATGATTTTGGCCGAAAAAGCCGCTTTTGCAAAAACCGAGGGATCGGAAGGGTTAAGCGGAAAGGACATATCCATAGCCTTGAACAACTGTCGCGGCGAAAAGGCCGGCACTTCCATCTTTATCTTGTATGTCGGTTTACCCATTGGATTAGAAACTTTTCCGGACAAATTGATCGTCATTTCGTTGAAAACAGAAGTTCTAAAATCAAGCGGAATCTCCGCCTCATACAGGTTGGTCCCAATCGGACCGAACCGGCCGGTCATTCTGACCGGCTCCTTGTCAAGCCGGGCTGAGAATTCAAGATCGACCGGTGCGCCTAACGAAAAGTTTTCGAGGGCAAGACGGATATCGGTGATCTCCTGCTTGACACCCGCGGTATGGTCAATCCATAAGAAAGTTCCGTTTCTTACGACAAAGGCTTCTATGTCAAGTGACTGAATTGGCAGTTTTTCTTTTTGAGTTTGCTCGGGCGGCGATGGAGGCGCCGGGGCGGTGCCATCCCCGGGTCCCAAGCCTTCCCAGTTCCGGCGCCCGGATGGTGCCTGGATCAGATAAATTTCCGGTGCGTTGAGCACCAATCGTTTGATTTGAACCTCCCTGAACAGGAGAGGAAGCACTTTGACCCGGACCTCGAAGGAATCAACGGACAAAAATTTGCGCGTTTCAAATCCTTCCGGGTTGGCCACCTGAAAATCCGATAAAGCAAAACCCGCCCAAGGGAAGAGGGACAGATCAATATCTCCGCCGATTGTTGCCGGTCGGTCGAGTTTTTCAGATAAAAGGGCGCTGATCTGCGGTTTATAATCATTGATGTCGATGACATGGGGGATGATGAATACCGCTGCAAGCAGAAGGATCAACAGTCCAGCGAAAGTAATGAACACCCACTTTAAAATCCGCATATTAATCACCTTATGGGATCGGTTCGCATTTATAATATAATACCAAGATAGATTCTAACACAGAAGCTTCAACGAAGCCCCCCACAATATTGACAGGCTTTTTAAGCAGTGTATATTTTAAATCTAAGCAATTATCAGTGCCGCGGATTATTTGAGCCGTTTTCTGAACAGCCTTTTTAACCTCGTCCATAGTAATAATTTCGCAAAAAGGCTTGTTTCATCGCCACAGGCTAACCTTTTTATTTGAGTTTAAACTCTCAAAGACATGGAAAATTATGCAGATATATCGTTTTCTAAAACTCAGCGTTCTCTTGCTTGTGCTGCTGGGGATGGCCGGGTGCGTCAGCGGCTATAATCCCGTTACCGGCGAGAGCCGATTTTATGGATATTCCTGGGAAAAGGAGCGGGCGATCGGAAGTAAAACGGACAAGGAAATCACTGCGCAGTTTGGTGTGTATCCTGATAAATCGTTGCAGAACTATATACAAAATGTCAGTCAGGCGGTCCTGCAGGAAAGTGACCTCCGGTCCCCGGAGGCACCGGCAAAATTCCGGAAAACCCCGTTTACCTTTCGGGTGCTTGACAGCCCCGTAGTGAACGCATTTGCACTGCCAGGGGGCTATATTTACGTCACCCGCGGCCTTCTGGCGCATCTTCAAAACGAAGCCCAGCTAGCCGTTGTTCTGGGTCACGAAATTGCCCATGTTGCCGCTCGTCACGCTTCCCGCCGGGCTTTTCAGGCCAGGCTGGGACAGATCGGACTTCTGGCCGGGTCAATTATCGGCTCCCAGGTTTTAGACAGCCCGGAGCTCACCAGGCATGCACTTAATCTAAGCGATACAGCCATGCATTTTTTGTTTTTGAAATACAGCCGGGATGATGAACGGCAGGCTGACCGGCTGGGGATCAAATATGCCGCGAAGGCCGGCTATCAGGCGGGCGAAGCGTCCGGGTTCTTTCAGACCCTGGATCGCCTCTCCGAGCAGCGGGGCCAGCCGCTTCCGAGCTGGCAATCGACCCATCCGGATCCCGGCCAGAGAGAAGAAAACGTCCCTGAATTGGTGGCAAATTTGTCGTCAACTATTGAAATGACCAAGCTTGGTCCCGAAGCGTATCTCTCCCATATCGACAAACTGGTGGTAGGTGAGGACCCTCGGGAAGGCTATGTCGCGCATGGCGTCTTCTATCACCCTGAGATGCGATTCAAATTCAGCATACCCGCCGACTGGACGGTCCAAAACCAGAAAACCATGGTGGCGCTTGGATCGCCGCAAGGGGACGCGGCGATAACTTTCCAGCTCGCGCAGGCGGACACGGCCCGGCAGGCGGCCCGGCAGTTCAGTTCATCTCAGGGAATACAGGTGAAGGACGCGGAGCCGACTGTGGTCAACGGCCATCAAGCTTATGCGATCACAGCCGTTGCAAAAACCCAGCAGGGGGTTGTGGGCCTTCGTCAGTATTTTATCGAGCACAAAGACCAGGTCTTCGCATTTGCCGGCTTCACGATGCTGCCAAACTATGAGCACATGCGAGCCGCATTCGAACAAACGCTCCGCTCGTTTGCCACCTTGAGCGACCCCAAAAAAATCAACGTATCACCGCTCCGTCTCAATATCATTACAGTCGATCATACGGCTGAGTTCAGGACATTCATTGCTTCACCCCCCGGGGACATGAGTGCCGAAGACATCGCTTTACTCAACCAGACGAAGCTTGGCGCCACTGTGGAAGCGGGTCGAAAGCTCAAAATACCGGTCCGGTAGCCCACAAACAGAAAGGAGCAAGAAATGGTTTTCCATCTGGAAAAAAGCCAGCGCAGGACTGCTATTGCCGCCGGGGTTATCGGCAATATTATGGAATGGTATGATTTTGCCCTGTACGGTTACATGGCATCCATTCTTTCCGTTCTTTTCTTTCCAGGCGACAATAAGATTGCCAGTCTGCTGGCGACATACGGGGTATTTGCCGCGGGTTTTATCATGCGCCCGCTCGGGTCTTTACTGTTCGGCTGGATCGGGGACAAGGTAAGCCGCAGCTCAGCCATGATGATATCCGTCGTCATGATGGCGCTGCCTACGATTTTGCTGGGTCTTTTACCGACTTATAAAGCCATTGGTGTTTTGGCACCGGTACTGCTTGTTATGGTGAGGCTTATCCAGGGGCTTTCCGTGGGTGGTGAATTTTCGAGCTCGGTGGCCTACCTGGTTGAAACCGCGCCGAAGAACAAGCGGGGGCTTTCCGGAAGCTATGCCAATGTCGGGAGTATGGCCGGTATGCTGCTGGGCTCAGGCCTGGCTTCGCTGACCACCAGCGTGTTGACCAGCCCCCAGGTTCATGCCTGGGGATGGCGGCTGCCCTTTTGGTTTGGCGCGGTGCTCGGCATATTCGCCATCTGGCTGCGCCGGCATTTACCGAGTTCCACTCATTTCCAGAAACATGCCAATGAACGGGAAAAAACCTCACCGCTTAAAGAGGCATTTACAGAAAATCTCAGGGAAACTGTACAGGCAGTCCTGGTGGCTTCATCTTACGGGGCGTTGTTCTATATTTCCCTTGTATTTTTACCGAACTGGCTCAATGAATATATCCAATTCCCTCTTGAAAAAGCCATGACCATTAACACCCTGGCCACCGCCATTTTATTGATTCTGGTGCCGCTTATGGGATGGGCCAGTGACCACTTCATGAGACGAACCCATATTATTGCCTTGTCTGTTGGGATCTTCGGACTTTCGGCTTATCCGCTGCTTTTTTGGCTTGCCGGTGCCACACTGGCCGCCGTGATTACTGTTCAAATCGGATTTGCCGTCTTGATTTCCGTGCTATGCGGCGTGGCACCAGCCATGTTTGTGGAGCTTTTCCCCACCAAGGATCGACTCTCCGGCTATTCTGTGGCCTATAACCTGGGGCTTGGTGTTGTCGGGGGCTCTACTCCTATGATCTGCACCTGGCTGATTTCTTTTACCGGCACAAAAAATGCATTGGCCGGCTTTATCCTCGGTGTTGCGGTCCTGGGTTTGATAGGGCTTTTATGGATGACGGACCGGAGCCGCGAGCCATTAAGATAATCCTGAAAGCGGGAAAAGGACGAAAAGGCAAAAATGATGACGCGTAACCGACATGTTCGGCTGATCGGGGCCCTTTGTATTCTGGGGTTGTTAAACGCAGCCTGCACGGTGGGGCCAACGTACCGGCGGCCGGCAACCGCGGCCGATGAAAGCTCGACTTACGCCCGAACGCCCGAAGATACTGAGCAACTGGTTTTTGGGGAGTTCAACTGCTGGTGGCGGCAAAAGAATGATCCGATCATGAACAAATATGTAGATACCCTGCTCAAAGAGAACCTGGAACTCAAAGCGGCCGCCGCCCGGCAGCATCCCGACCGGTTGCCGGCCCAGTTGATCGATCGGCGGCCGGATCTGAGGGCCAGTGAACTTCGGATGGCCGCCGAGGTGGACCAGATCGGGGTGGCAGAGGCCGACCTGTACCCGGATCTGACCTTAAGCGGAAATATCGGCTACCAGGGAAATGAACCGGCATATCTTGTCACTGCCCGGACGGCCTGGAACAACCGGATCGCTCTCATCCTGGCATTGGGCGGCGACTGGCTTAAAAGACCTCCGGATCTGGCGCCGGTTTCCAGCCCAACGAGAGAAAGCGATTTATGACGACACCCAAACTTCCCAAAAAAAACGACAAAAAGTGGCTTTTCGGCCTTTTACAGCTTTGCCTGGTGATCCTGTTCCTGGGTGGGGCGTTACTGTTAAACCTCTATCTCTCCTCCCTGGAGCTGACGCCGGAAACCGAAATACGGCAACAGGACCTGGAGCTGGTGGTGGAAACGGTCGTTGCGGAGCCCCAAACCCACCGGCTCTCCTTTACCTGCACCGGCACGGTGCAGGTGCGGGCCATGACCCATCTCGTGCCTCAGGTCAGCGGCCGTATCACCTCGGTTGACGACAGCGCATTTCCCGGCGGTTTTTTTTCCGAAAACACCCTACTTTTTCAAATTGAAAAAATTGACTATAAACTGGCCCTTGAACGGATAAAGGCTGAAGTGGCCCGGGCAAAAACCCAGCTTAAAATTCAAAAGGCGGAAGCCAAAACGGCAGTTGCCGAGTGGCAGGATCTGCATCCGGATCGCCCCGTCCCGCCTTTGGTCGCTAAAAAGCCTCAGCTCCGGGAAGCCCGGGCCAACCTGGCTGCAGCAGAAGCCCGGCTAAAAAAAGCGCGCCTTGATTTGTCGCGCACCCAATACCGGCTCCCGTTTTCCGGTCGGATTACCGAGTTTCAAATGGAGGAAGGTCAGTATGTGGTTGCGGGCCAATCCTATGGCCAGGCCTATCGGCTGAAATCCCTTGAGATTGATGTGCCGCTCCAAGAACAGAAATTTGAATGGGTCATGGCCGCTTCCGAGCCGGAAATTAAGATCAGCAAGGATTTTTCAAAAGCGCCTGTCTACAAAGCACACATTAAAAGGGTTGCCGGCAAACTTGATCCTGAAACCCGTTTTTCCCGGATTATCCTGGGATTGGAGGAGAAGGCTCCTGAACTTCTGCCGGACGCCTTTGTTCATGCCCGGATTACCGGACCTGAAAAGAAAGATGTATGGGTTCTGCCCCTGAATACCCTTCAAAAAAAGGGCCGCATCTGGGTGGTCGCCCCAGACCGGACCCTCCGGTCCATTCATCCTGAAATCATTCAGATAACCGATAAATATCTCGTGGCTGAAAGCGACGGCACGCCCATACGCGCTGTTCAGGGCAACCTGCCGGAAGCGACTCAGGGCACGCGGGTTCGGCTGGTCAGCCGATCAGAGAGGGGTTCGGACAGCCATGGCAAATAACCGCAATGGCGCCAAAATATTTGGCAGCGGCCTTATTGGATGGTTTATCGACAATCACGTGGCTGCCAATTTATTGATGATCCTGTTCATCGGCGGGGGCCTGCTGGCGATTTTCAGCATGCGCACGGAACTGTTTCCCACGATCAATCCGCGGATAATAAATGTTACCGTTCCCTATCCGGGCGCCACGCCCCACGAGGTTGAAGACGGCATTACCCGCCGCGTTGAAGAGGCCCTGATCGAAATAGAAGGCGTGGCCAGGGTGACCTCCATTGCCCGCGAAAACATGGGCGTGGTGACCCTTGAGGTGGAAGACTTCGCCGACATGGATGACGTCGTAAACGACGCGGAAAATGCAGTGGATCAGCTGGCCGACTTTCCGCCGCAGAATGCCGAAGACCCGATGATCACCCAGGCAAAACCCCAGCCCTCGGTCATCACCCTCGTTTTATCCGGCGAGGTACCGGAACTGACCCTTAAAAATTGGGCAAAGCGCATTGAGGATGATTTGCTGCGACGCCGGAATATATCGCTGGTCTCCCTTCACGGGGACCGGGACTATGAAATTTCCATAGAAATCCCGGAGGAAAACCTTCGCAAATACGGGCTCACCATAGCGGAGGCGGGCCGCATGATAAGAAATTCATCGCTTGATCTGCCGGCCGGGACGGTTGAATCGGAATCCGGGGACATCCTTTTGCGGGTTCAGGAAAAAAAGTATATGGGGGCCGCCTTTAAAGATATCGTGATAAAAAGCCGGGCGGACGGCAGCCTGCTCCGCCTGAAAGACATCGCCAATATCGTGGACGGCTTCAAAGATGTCAATCTGGTGGCCCGCCATAACGGCAAGCGAGCCATCTTTATCAAGGTCTCACGAAGCGAATCCCAGGATACCCTCAAAGTCGCCCGGGCGGTAAAGGATTATCTGAAGTCGGCAAAGCTTCCGCCCGGCATTGACCTGGATATCCTGGAAGATCAAACCGAAATTCTAAAATCACGGATGAACCTGCTCACCCGAAATGCACTGCTGGGTTACGCCCTGGTATTTATCGCGCTGCTCGTATTTCTGGATTTGAAGCTTGCGTTCTGGACCAGCCTGGGGATTCCCATCTCTTTTCTCGGCGGCCTGCTGTGCGTCTTCATGTTGGGGATGAGCTTTAATATGGTCACCTTGTTTGCCCTGATCGTGGTGCTTGGCATTGTGGTCGATGATGCCATTGTTACCGGAGAGAGCATTTTTGTCGAGCAGGAGTCCGGCAAAGAAGATGAAAAAGCGGCTATAGCCGGCGTACAGGCAGTTCGCGCCCCGGTTTCCATCGGTGTTTTCACGACGGTCGCCGCTTTTGCCCCGCTCGCATTTACTACCGGCACTCTGGGCCAGATCATGCGGCCCATCCCCATCTTCGTGATCAGCATTTTATTGATATCCCTTTTGGAGGCGTTTACGATTCTGCCGGCGCACCTGTCTTCTTCCAGCCGGTGGAGCCGGGGTGTGGTTTTAAGTATCAACAAGGGGTTCAGCCAGCTGCTCAGAAAATTTGTCGACCAGCTTCTGCTGCCGGTCCTGAGAGTGGCCGTGCGGTGGCGCTATGCGGTGCTGGCGGCTTTTGTCGCCTTGTTGATTATTATCGGGGCGATGCTGAGGGTCGGGATAATCCGCTTTATTTTTTTCCCCCAGATTGAAGGGAGCCGGGTGACAGCCACATTAATTATGCCCGTAGGGACGCCGTTTGAAGTCACGCGGCACAATGCCGCCAAAATGATGAATGCCGCGGAACAGGTGGCAGCCGAACTTCGGGAAAAGGCGGGGAAAAGTTTGTTTGAAAGCACTTCGCTTCTGGTGGGAGGCCGTTTTTCCCAGCAGACGCCCCCCGCTTCCCAGGGGGGAGGCGCGGCGGGCGGCAATAGCGCGGAGCTTCAGATTCAATTGATTGATCCCCCGAGGCGCGATATTTCCGCACAGGAAGTGGCCAACCGGCTTCGCGAGACCATCGGTGCCATACCCAATGCCGATGAGCTCTCCTTTCAGAGCAGCCTGGTATCCGGCGGTCCGGATATTAACATCGAGCTGGCCCACACGGACGCGGCGGTTCTTGATGCCGCGGCCGCTGAACTGAAAAAAAGAATGCGCGCCATGAGCGGGGTTACCGAAGTAACCGACAGTTTGAAGCCAGGCAAACTGGAATATGTTTTTGAGCTCACCTCTGTGGGCCTGGCTGCCGGACTCAAACCGGCGGACCTGGGATTTCAGCTTCGAAACGCATTTTACGGATACGAGGTGCAGCGCATCCAGCGCGAGCAGTCGGAACTGCGCGTTATGGTCAGGTATCCGGAATCAGACCGGGAGTCCATTGCAAGTATTTCCGATTTCCGGGTGAGGCTGCCCAACGGGGATTCGGCCGCCCTTGAAAAAGTGGCGAGGATTCGGCAGCAGAAGACCTACGCGGAAATTATCAGGGTTAACGGGCAGCGGGTCACCAGTGTGACAGCCGATGTGGTCAGGCGGATCACTACACCGGAAGAGGCACTCGGCGGCATCATGGAAAAAATCACGCCGGATCTCCGGGAAGCCCATCCAGAGCTGGGCGCCCGGGTGGCGGGCCAGAGCGAGGACAGGCGGGAAGATTTGGCATCTCTTTTCCGCAACATGGCGATTGCCCTGCTTTTGATTTTCGCGCTGCTCGGTGCCCAGCTTCGCAGCTACATCCAGCCGGCGATCATCATGGCGGTCATCCCGTTCGGAATGGTCGGGGCGGTTCTGGGACACCTGCTTTTAGGATTTGACCTCTCCTTTATTTCCATTTTCGGCATCGTGGCATTAACCGGTGTGGTGATCAATGATTCCGTGGTGCTGATCGATTATTACAACAAAAGGCGGGAAGAATTGGGGGACTTTCCCGAGGAAGCCGTTTTTGAGGCGGTAAGACGGCGTTTCCGCCCAATTCTTTTGACCACGCTGACCACCAGTCTCGCCCTTCTGCCCATGCTTCTGGAGACCAGTCTTCAGGCCCGGTTTCTTATTCCAATGGCCATTAGTTTAGCATTCGGTCTTTTATTTGCCAGCTTTGTCCTGCTTTTTCTGCTTCCCATCCTTATCCGCATTGTATACGACCTTCGCCGATGGGCCGGTGCAGTAAAATAAGAAAAAACTGGCCTTTTTCGGAATCGTCCTCTGTATACCCGGTCTGAGGATTTAGGTCCGCTCCCGATTCTGCATGTCCCAGCTCAGCCAGAAACCTGAGGCCAACAACAAAATCCCACCAAAGATGAGGTTTATGGATGGAACCTCATTAAATACCAGGTAGCCGAAAGCAGCGGCGACGACCGGCGAGACGATGATATCCACCAGAGAGTAGACATTGGCTGAGATATGCTGCAGCACCAGCGAGATGAACAGATAGGCCACACCGGTGGAAAAAACGCCAAGGCACATTACCCACAGCATAATCGGCAGATTGACACCTATGGCAGGGTAGCTTTTCATCAGAAATACTTCTCCCGGCCCGAAAATAAACAGGGCCGGCGAAAGCAGCAGGGTGGCGACGGCCATGTACCAGACCACCATGCTGGGGGATTCATCGCGTCCTTCATACCGCATGTAGGTGACCATGGCCGCATAGGTCAGCCCGGAGCACAGGGCGATGGCATTGCCCAGGTTGGCCGTTCCTTTTAGGGGTTTGGCGATAAAAATGCCGGCCAGGGCGATGATGAAAATCAGGATGTGGGATTTCCGGGCCTTTTCTTTAAGGAAAAACCAGGAGAAGATAAAGACGAAAAAGGGGGCCACACTCCAAAAAATCACCACGTTGGCAATGGGCGCCAGGGTCATGGCGATGTTGAACAGGCTGATCTGCAGGGCAATGAACAGACCGATAAAGAACAACGGCTTGATGTCATCCCGGTCCATCTCCCAGAAATCGCGCTTGATGAAAGGAACCGTTGCCAACAGGAATAAAAAAGCAAACCCGACCCGGTAGCAGTTTAGGGTAAAGACCGGTATGGCATCTCCGGCCAGTTTGACAAATACTCCGATGGTGGCTTCCGCCAGTGTGATTAACGCCAGATAGAATAGATTCTTCATAACCGTTTTCCTCCCATGAGTAGACAAACATGCAACTCTATTCGATAATTGAGAAAATTGACTTTCGATCCTGACCTATCCTGAACCCGAAAACAGGTTAAGTTTGTTTTTAGTGCAATTCAATCCTACTTTTGTTGAAAATTTTGCTCTGCCTATTTTCAGCAAAGGTAATGCCAGCAATCAATAAACACAAAGATTCAAACAGAATTATTTAAAGTTGCATACAATCAAAGGGGTGGCGGTCATTAATTGTAAAGGTGTTTCTATCTTCCAGGTATTGCAAATTGCAATATGGCCTGTTTTTTGTCTTGCAAATTTCAATCCACTCAAACCCGACGCCTCTTTTCAACCCCTTCATACCGGTAGCCATAATCTTGGCATGTGATTTGCTTTTATCAGTGAATAAATAAATTAAGCTTTTTGGGAACCCAAAAGACATTCCCATTGGGTAAAATTTGTAAATTTTGAACAAAAAATAAGGAGGTTAAAAATGAGACGTTTCAGCTTAAAGGGAATTGGACTTATGCTGATACTGATCTTTGGGCTGACGGTTTTTGTCGGCAATGCGTATGCAAAAAAAACGGAAGAGGATCCGTATCTTGAGCCCGACGAAACATGGATCAGCATTGATGGCACGGCCATAGAAACAACGCCCCAATCGTTTACACTGGATTATGGCGATAATATCATTACCGTGGAAATGGATGGCTGGCAATGGTATGAAAAAGACAGAGAAAAGCTTGAAGGCGACCGCGTCACCGTCTATGGCGAAGTCGATGATAACATGTATTCAACAGACACGATCGAGGCCAGCAGTGTTTATGTCGAAAACATGGGCACTTATTTCTATGCCAGTGACACAGATGAAGAAGGTGATAAAGAATATGGCGGCAGCGATTACTGGGTCACCACGCCGGTTGAGCCTGGAGCAACCACGGTTCGAGGCACTGTATCAGATGTTGAAGGAAGGGAATTCATAATCGATGAGGGTGAACAGGAACTTCGCATTGATACCAGAAAGATGCCCTACAATCCCCTGGATAACAAAGGCTATCAAAATGTTGAAGAAGGCGACTACGTGAGCGTCACCGGTGAAATGAGCAGTGATTTCTGGGAAAAGCAGGAACTGATAGCGGACTCCGTCATTACGCTTGATGATGATTAATTGCTGATTGACCGAATCACCTGAATGCAAAAAAGTCAGAAGGAGATTGACAATGCACTTTATCCGAGGAAACAAAAAAATTAAACGTTATCAAAAGATCATTTTTTCTTTATTGATTGTTGCGATATTTCTTGTCGTTCCTGCGTTATTTTGGGCGAATGACACAAACGCATCGACAGCGCAAATCAGCCCGCAGAGCTTCACAAAACTCTCGGAGAAGGCAAGTTCGGCGGTGGTTAACATTCGGACTGTTAAGACTATCGAGAGTCAGCCGGGCCAGGCCTTTCAGTATTTTTTTCAGGGGCCCCAGGGCAATCAGCAACAATTAAGAGAATTTTTTGAAAAATTTTTCGGCAACCTGCCGCAACAGCAGTTCCAGCAAAGAAGCCTGGGATCCGGATTTATTATAGATACAGAAGGCTATATTGTAACCAATTATCATGTCATCAAGAATGCCGACCAAGTCAAGGTCAAACTAAAAAGCGGCAAAGAGTATTCGGCAGAAATTATCGGCAGTGATCCCCCAACAGACCTGGCCTTACTTAAAATCGATTCGGACAAAAAGCTTCCAGAGCTTGAACTGGGAAATTCAGACAAAATGGCAATCGGACAATGGGTGCTCGCGATCGGCAATCCATTTGGGCTTGAACATACGGTTACCAGCGGCATTATCAGCGCAAAAGGCCGGGTGATCGGCGCCGGTCCGTATGATGATTTCATTCAAACCGATGCCTCCATTAACCCCGGAAACAGCGGTGGGCCACTCCTTAATATGAAGGGCGAGGTTATAGGCATCAATACCGCTATCCTGGCCGCTGGTGAAGGCATCGGTTTTGCCGTTCCCTCAAGCATGGCCAAGGACATTGTAGCCCAACTTAAAGAAAGCGGGGAAGTTACCCGGGGCTGGTTAGGTGTTGGCATTCAAAGTTTAGACAAAGATCTGAAGGCGTATTATGATGTCGATCACGGAGTCCTCGTTACCCGCGTATTCAAGGGAGATCCGGCAGACAAAGCCGGCTTGAAGCCCAATGATATAATTATCTCTGTCAACGGCAAAAAAGTCGACTCCGCCCGGGAGCTTTCCAATAAGATTTCTAACCTTTCTGTCGGGGAAAAGGCAAAAATTAAAGTTTACCGGGATGGTGATACCAAAACCCTCACGGTTGAAATTGCAAAACGGGATGAAGCAGCGCTTCATGGAAAAGGGGCAAAGGAAGATAAGGAGTCGGCTAACATGGGGATTGCGATTGCAAATATTACCCCGCAGCTGGCTGAAAAGTTAAATATTAATCAGGATGCCGGTGTTATTGTGGTCGACGTCAAGGCTGGAAGCAAGGCGGACAAAGCGGGTATCCAGAAAAATGATATTATTACTGAAATCAAGCACAAGTCGGTCAGCTCAGTTGCAGACTGCCAGAAGATTATTAAGAATGTCGAGGAAGGTGATAAAGTTCAGTTTCTTATCAAGCGACCCCGGCGGGGTCTGGTTGTTGTCACATTAACCAAGTAACCTGCCACCATCAATAGGTTCAAATCGGCTCATGAACCCCGCGAGCCGATTTGAACTTTTACTTAAGAGACAAAAATAAACCGATCTTAAAGTAACACACCAATGACTTTACAAAAAAAAATTTTCATCGGTTATGGTGTTGCCGTTATTTTGCTGGGTCTGGTCATAGCGTGGTCGGTTGGACATATCATTGCCATCAGCCAGACCAGCGATGTCATGCTTCATGAAAATCACAAAAGCATTCTTGCAGCAGAGAGTATGATCGAGGCCCTTGAGCGCCAGGAAAACGCGGTGTTGATGGCTTTTTTGGGTTCAAGGGAAATTGGCCTACAACAGTTCCGGAAAAACGAAGTGGCTTTTTTAAAATCGCTGACCCGCGCCAAGGATAATGTTTATGTTCCCGGGGAGTCAAAGCTTTTAAAGGCTATTGAGGCTCGTTATTCGGATTACGTTCATAACTTTTCACAATTCATTGAACTGGCAAATCACACAGATCAATCCTTTGAAACCAGAAAAAAACTGTACCAGGAAGCCATTGCCCCGGTAGCGGATCAGATACGTGATAAATGTATCCAATTAAGTGATACCAATGAAGACATCATGTATGAAAACAACCTTCATACCAATCGAATGGCTGACCGGGCTGTGTGGTCTACCGCCGCTGTGGCAGCCGCCGGGCTCCTGGCTGTCGTGATTTTCAGTCTAATAATTTCGCGGCGGATCACCGAACCGCTTAATCATTTGATGACAGCGGCCAAACAAATCACCAATGGTAACTATGCCGTTTCCGTGCCCGCAAAAAGCAACGATGAACTTGGGAGACTGGCAACGGAATTCAATCAAATGGCCGCCAAACTGGAAGAATACAATCAGCTCAATGTCGGCCGCATTATTGCCGAAAAACAAAAAGGGGAGGCCATCCTGAAAAATATCGGAGATGGGTTAATTGTATTTGATCATGCGCTTAAATCCACAGATATCAATCCGGCGGCCTGTGATATTCTTCGAAAACCATCGGAGAAATGTTTATCCAAATCCTGCAGCGAAATCATACCGGATGAAAAGATTTGTCAGCGCCTGCAGACAATTGCTGAAACCGGGGAAGCACCTGAGGCAGATGAAGAAGAAAGTATCATAGCAATTGAAAATTCAGGTGGGAAAAAACATTATTCCTGCTCGATGACCCCGATCGTTGACGACACAAATGCTGTGACCGGTATCGTGATGATGCTAAAGGACATCACCTGGTTTAAGGAACTCGAACGGTTAAAAACCGAGTTTGTGATGGCTGCTTCCCATGAACTTCGCACCCCGTTAGGCAGCATGGGCATGAGCCTTGGCTTGTTGCTGGACAATACGTCAGATAAATTGGACACCCGGGAACGCGATCTGTTGCAAGGCGCAAATGATGAGCTCAAGCGTTTAAAATCAATGGTTAATGATTTACTTGATCTCTCCAAGATCGAATCCGGACAGATTGAAATGGAGCTGGCGCCAATATCCATTCACTCTCCAATTGACCATGTTAAAAATTCGCTTCAGGCCCATTTTGAAAACAAAAGGGTGGAACTCGAGGTTAAAATTCCTGATGATATTCCCCAAGTCCGCGCCGACGCCGATAAAATCACCTGGGTATTGACAAACCTGGTATCCAACGCATTGCGATATGTTCCGAAAAACACCGGAAGGATCGGTATTTATGTAAAATTTTCGGAAAAATTTGTCTATATTTCGGTGATGGATAACGGCCCCGGCATTCCAGAGTTCTATCAGTCAAAAATTTTTCAAAAATTCACTCAAATTGAGGGTTATGAACCGGGTGGCTCTGGCCTTGGCTTATCTATCAGCAAAGAAATTATTCGGGCGCATGGCGGAACGATCTGGGTGGAATCACAGCATGGGGCTGGCGCTAAGTTTACATTCACTTTAGCGACTGCATTATAAAATCGGGCTTGGTTACATCGGCGCCAAAGTCCGCGATATTATTCATTCAGCCCATTTTCCAGTGCTGGTATCATGCTCTTTTTATAAGCCGTGGCAAGGCATCAACTAATGCTGAAGTTATCAAACAGGAAATTGCAAGTTAATCCTCAATACAGGCAGAATCATCTTTGGGTTTGCCGTCAGACTAAATAACCCTGGTTGCAAAGCAGAAAGAAGCAGCAGAAAGAGGTTGACAGTAAGTGATGGGTCTTGTACCAAATAGCATTTCAAAATTGCGGTGCAAGACAGCATTTCATTTTCTATTTGCAGACTGCGGAGAGATGACCGAGCGGCTGAAGGTGCACGCCTGGAAAGCGTGTGTACCCTAACGGGTACCGAGGGTTCGAATCCCTCTCTCTCCGCCATTTTTAATTTTGTGCCTCAATGCTATTTAGATTGAAAATATTCTCGGTTGTCATTTCGAGCGCCAGCGAAAAATCTTATGATTGAGTGATTTTTTAAGATTTCTCGTCACTGCCGTTCCTCGAAATGACAGCGGCGGTAGGCTAAAGTTAATGACATTGAGTTGCACCTTCCTTTTCATGCCGTCGCTCCAACTCATTTTCTGCCTCAGCAACGTTTTAAAAGGAAGGAAGCCCGTGATCCTGCCCGGCAGGATCAGAACCTAATCAAGGATTAATGCATGGCATACCAGGTGCTAGCCCGAAAATACCGCCCGCAGCGGTTTGACCAAGTGGTCCGGCAGGAACATATCACCCGGACGCTTAGCAACGCCGTGGCATCCGGGCGGCTGGCCCACGCCATCCTGTTTGCCGGGCCGCGCGGCACCGGAAAGACCACGGTGGCCCGGATTCTCGCCAAATGCGTCAACTGCGCCGAAGGCCCCACGGTCACGCCTTGCGACGAATGCCGCTCCTGCATCGAGATCCGGAATAGCCACGCCACGGATGTGTTTGAGATCGACGGGGCATCAAACAACAAAGTGGAGCATATCCGGGAACTGCGGGAAAACGCCCGCTACATGCCGGCCCACAGCCCCTATAAGATCTATATTGTGGATGAAGTCCACATGCTAAGCGATGCGGCGTTTAACGCCCTGCTAAAGATCCTTGAGGAGCCCCCGGCCCATGTGATGTTTTTCTTTGCCACCACCGAGCCCAACAAAATTCCCATCACCATTCTCTCCCGCTGCCAGCGGCATGACTTCCGGCGGGTGGAAATCGATGCATTGATTGCCCACATGTCAAACCTCTGCCAGGCGGAAGGGATTGATATCAATGAGGAAGGCCTTTCCCTGGTGGCCCGGGAGGCAGACGGCAGCGTGCGCGATGCGCTGAGCCTCTTGGATCATATCATGGCCTGTGCGCTTGAGGATATTGATACCCAGGCCATTCTGGATGTTTTGGGCGGAATTGACCGGCGGGATCTGTTTGCCGTTTCTGAGGCGGTGCTTAAGGGAGATACCGGCACCGTGCTTGAATTAATTGACAGCGGCTATCGCCGCGGCCAGCATATGATGAAACTTTTCACCGAGATCATCGCCCATTTCCGGAATTTGCTGGTGGTTAAAATGGGCGGGGGCGCAGAGACCCTGGCGGATATCCCAAAGCATGAACGCGAGGCCATTGAGGCCCAGGTGGCCGATATCCCCGCCACCTATCTAAACCAGATCCTGGATGTGCTGTTTAAGGAGGAAACCGCTGTCAAGTATTCCACCCAGCCGAAACTGGCGCTTGAAATGGCGTTTCTCCGGATTCTGCAGATAAAGCCCGCGCTTTCCTTTGACACGTTGATTGAAAAGCTTGATCTTTTAAGACAGGAGTTCCATAAAAACGGCGGTGCAGCGGACATTTCGCCAAAAGCTGCGCCGAACCCGCCCCCGCCGGAACAGACACCTGAACCCGCATCAGAAAGCCGGGGACATGAGGCTGAAGAGCCGCCGCCCAGCCAGACAGCGGATCGGTCAGGCAGTCCGGCTGAGTCGATTGCTTCGGTTGAGCCGCCGCTTGATTCTTCGGCTGATCCGGCTGCGTATGGAATTTCTGAAAGCGAAACAGCGACCGGTCAGGCCCAGGCAGAACCCGAACCCGGCCCTTCGCCTGAGCCACCCCCGGAAACCCCGGATGAGCATTGGCAATGCATCCTTAAGGCCCTGTCGGAAAATCAGCCGTCCCTTGCCGCCTGCCTTACGGAAAGCCGGCTGAAATCGATCGGCGAGGAACAGATCGAGGTCGAAATGCCGCCGAACCAGTTTCACATGAACTGGGTCACCCGGGACAAAAACCGACAGATACTTGAAAAAATCTGCGGCCGGCATTTTAATAAAACCATTGCGGTCTCCATCGTCAGCCAGCAGCAGGCGGCCGGATCATGCGAAAAGACCAATAAACAAGAGGCCCGGCAGTTAAAGCAGGAGGCGCTCCACCACCCCATGGTGGAAGCTGCCATGAAACTGTTTCAGGGCCAGATCATAGACGTAAAGATTCTATAGGAGGAATTTAAAGTCATGAAAAACATGGGAAAAATGATGAAGCAGGCGCAGCAGCTTCAGAATAAAATGGAAAAGCTCCAGGAGGAGATGGCGGACAAGACCATCGAGGCCTCAGCCGGCGGCGGGATGGTCAAAGCCGTGGCCAACGGCCGGCAGCAGATCGTCTCCGTCTCCATTGAAAAAGAGGTGGTGGATCCGGAAGATGTGGAGATGCTGCAGGACCTGATCGTGGCCGCGGTAAACGACGCCCTGGCCCAGTCCCAGCAGATGGTCTCCGAGGAGATGAGCAAGCTCACCGGGGGCATGAATATTCCGGGCATGATGTAATAATTCATGATCCAGTATCCGGCATCCATTACCCGGCTGATCCGCAACCTGTCCAAGCTCCCCGGCATCGGCGAAAAATCGGCTGAGCGCCTGGCCATGTATCTGCTTCAGGCGCCCAAAAACCAGGTGGTCGAACTCGCGGAAAGCCTCAAGGAATTAAAGGAAAAGGTCCGGCTCTGCCGCCAGTGCTTTGCCTTAAGCGATGAGGAACTCTGCCGCATCTGCAATGATCCCGCCCGGGACGAACAATTGATCTGCGTGGTGGAGCATCCCGTGGACATGGTGGCGATTGAAAAAACCGCCTCCTACAAAGGCCATTACCATATCCTGCAGGGGCTTTTATCTCCTATGGACGGCATCGGCCCGGGGGATATCCGCATCCGGGAGTTAATCGAGCGGGTTTCCCGGGGATCGGTCAAAGAGGTGATCATCGCCACCGGCACCAATGTGGAAGGCGAAAGTACGGCTGCCTATATCCACGAGCAGTTATCCCGCCACCCGGTCAAAGTCACCCGCATTGCCTCGGGCGTTCCCATGGGCGGGGAACTCAAATACGTGGACCAGGTCACGCTGAAAAAAGCGCTGGAGGGCCGCCGTGCGGTTTGATCCGAATTGTCCGGAAGAATTTTTCCAATGCCGGCAGTGCGGGGACTGCTGCATCGGCTTTGGCGGCACCCGGCTTACCGGCCGGGATATCCAAAATATCGCCGATTACCTTGAGATTTCCTGCGAGCATCTGATCACCGCCTACTGCCAGCGCGCGGGCAAGCATCTTTACCTGGCCCAAAAAGATGACGGCTACTGCGTCTTCTGGGACCGGCTCTGCACCATCCATCCGGTGAAACCCCGGATGTGCAAGGCCTGGCCGTTTATTGAAAGCGTTCTCGCGGATCCCTACAACTGGCAGATCATGGCCGGCATGTGCCCGGGAATAAACCCGGATGTGCCCATCGCGCCATTAAAGGCATGTGTGCGTAAACAGCTGGATGCGCTGGAGAGAGCAGAGGATGCCTCTGAGGATTCGGATAACCAGAAAACCGGTGCGGCTTAGATGATCGGAATTTTTGACTCGGGCATTGGCGGACTCACGGTGGTGCGGGCGGTTATGGACCAACTGCCGGGCTATGACATCGTCTATTTCGGCGACACGGCCCGGACCCCGTATGGCAACAAAAGCAGCCGCACGGTTGTCGACTATTCCGTGCAAAACACCCGATTTCTTTTGGATCAAGGGGCCAAGCTGGTGGTGATGGCCTGCAACACCGCCTCCAGTGTGGCCACAGAAACGGTTAACGCCCAATTCGATCTGCCCATCTACGAGGTGATCACCCCGGCGGTCAACCAGTCCCTGGAGATATCGAAAAAAAAGGCCATTGGCGTGATCGGCACCCGCGCCACCATATCAAGCGGGATCTATGAACGAAAAATCCATGAAAAGACGCCGGACGCCCGGGTTTACTCCAGCCCCTGCCCGCTTCTGGTGCCCCTGGTCGAGGAGGGCTGGCTGAAAAAGCCGGAGACCCGGATGATCGTTAAGAAATACCTCCACCCGCTAAAGGTCCGCCAGATCGACACCCTGATTCTCGGCTGCACCCACTATCCGCTGTTAAAGTCGATTATCGCCCACAAAATCGGTAAAAAAGTGGCCATCATCGACTCTTCCATGGCGCTCGCCCGCGAAATTCGAAGTTTTTTAGACGAGCGTCCGGAGATCGACCAGGCGCTTTCCAAAACCGGAAATAACCGGTTCTTTGTCTCAGATATTACCCCCCAGTTTAAAAAAACCGCCCGCGCCGTGATCAAGCAGGATATTGCGCTTGAACACGTGAGTCTATAGCCGATCAACCTGCCATGGCCGCCCGGTAGTTGGGCCCGACAATTAAAAGGGTGTTCGGCAGATGGGTTTGTATTTTCTCCAGGGTTGATCCAAACAGCACTTCCTTGATAGCCCCGTGGCCGTATGCCCCGGCAATGACCAGGGCGTCATAGGGGACGTCATACAGGTTGTCGATAAAGTTGCCTGAATCCCAAATCCGCCACTCCCGGACATACTTGTCCATCTCCGACCCCAGGTTTTCCTTCTCGATCACGCCTTCATAGTAGCTTCGATCCCGCTTGTCCTCCTGGGTAAATACATCCAGCGGAAACCCCGTCAGTCGGGCCAGTCGAAATCCGGCCCGAAGCGCCTTGACGGCATTGGCTGAACCGCCGAAAAACACGCAGATACTCTCCCACGGTTGATACACTGAACAGCCGAGTAACACGGGAAAACGGGCCGAATGAATAATCCGCCGCACCCGGGGCCCGATATAGCCCAGACCGATTTTTGAGGACAAATCACTGATGGTTCTCGGACAGCACATGAAGTCAAAGTTTACCGGCAGGTCCGGTAGAGTTGAGGCGGTAAAATTCTTCGGCTCCAGGAACTTGGGCTCGGGCAGCCCCTGCTGCCGGAGAATTTCAGCCGCATGATCCCTGGCTGTTTCAGGGGCCCGAAGGTAGGAGCCGTCAAGATCCACCTGAACCACATCGTTTTCAAAATACATCAGAAACTTTACATACTGGGGTACGTAAAGAACGGGCAAAATCCCCAGCGCACGGCAGAAATAGGCGGATTGGAGCAAAAGTTCCCTTCCGAGCGGATTGTTTCTGAAAATATGCAAAAGCTGTAAGTCCATGACGACCGTCTCCTTGCATAATAGGTATTAGGTATTAGGTGTTGGGTATTAGTAATAAGATTGTACCATCAGTTCACTGCGGTATTTATCCAGCAGGGTGGCTTTTGAGATCATGCCGATAAACCGGTTGTTGACCACCACCGGCATACTGAACAGGTTCTTTTGGTCCATGCGCTCCAGCACATCCGTTAAATCATCGTCCAGATCAACAGTATCCACATGGGTATCCATGATCTGCTCCAGAAATACGGTTTCATATAAAAGCGGATCAAACAGATATTCCCGAATGTCATCCAGATGGATCATTCCGACAAAATCCCCGGTATTTTCATCTTCCACCGGAAAAAAATTGCGATGGGATTTTTTGACGATTTTGGCAAAATCCCCCAGTTTCATATTTTTATAAACCGCAATGCAGTCTTTTTCAACCAGCTCGCGCACCGTGAGATCCGCAAGCACCCGCTCATCGGTCCGCGGGCGCAGGTAATGCCCTTTTTCCACCAGTTCTTTCAAATAAAAGGAGGCCGGCTCAAACGCATGGGTCACGGTGGCGGAAACCGCGGACACCAAAATCAATGGCAGAATCACCCCGTACCCGCCGGTGACCTCGACGATCAAAAAGATGCCGGTCAACGGCGCCTGCAGGATGCCGCTGACCAAGCCGGCCATGCCCAAAAGCGCAAAACACCCCTCATCCACCCAGCCCACACCCGGGCCCAGAAAATCAATAAACCGATGGTAGACCAGCCCGGTAAAACTCCCGATCACCAGACACGGCGCAAATATGCCGCCGGAGCCGCCCCAGCCAAGGGTTAATGCCGTGGCCAGAATCTTGGCCAGCATGAGGACTGTGACAAGCAGCAGGCCCTGGCTGAAAACGCCTGTTACCATTTCCTGAATGGTGTGATAGCCCTCGCCTAAGACTTCCGGCAGCACCAGGCCGATGAGCCCCACCATACATCCGCCGAGGAAGGGACGCATCCAGAAAGGCATGGATACTTTTTGGGAAAGCTTTTGGGAAATTCCGCTGGAATGGCGCAGCGCCCGGGTCAGCAACACGGAGGCGGCGGCGGTAAAAACCGCCAGCCCCACGCAGGCCAGGGTGTCAATCAGGTCCACATGGAAATCCATACTGGTAAAAGCGATTTGGTTTCCCTGGATCAGCCGGCAGACTTCCGCCCCGGCCACTGAGGCAATGGCGATGGGTACGATATTGACCGCCGACCATTCGCCCACAATCACCTCTATGGTAAACACCAGCCCGGCAATCGGGGCGTTAAAGATCGCAGCCAGGGCGCCTGCGGAACCACAGCCCACGATGGCCACGCGCTGGCGGTCATTTAGGGAAAAATACTGGGCAATATTTGAGCCGATGGCCGCCCCGCTCATGACCACCGGCGCTTCCGGTCCGGCTGATCCGCCGCTGCCAATGGTCAGGCAACCGGATATCAGGCGGGAAAAGCTTGAGCGCAGCCGCATGAGCCCGCCATAGCGGCTTACGCTGTAGACCACTTCCGGCACCCCGTGCCCCGCACCTTCCTTTAATACCTTTTCTAAAAAGATTGCGGCGATGGCGGCACCAGCGCCCGGCAAAAGAAATGCCCACCAGAAATGCCGGTAGTGGTGCATCCATTCAAACATTGCCCGCAGCCCCTGGTACATGGCCACCGCCGCCAGGCCGCTGCAAATGCCTACCAATGCGCCGATGATAATCAGGAGCAGCCGGTCATCAAGCCGGAAAAGAATCCAGCGGGAAGGATAACGCAAGAGTTTTAGGACTGAAAATCGGGCCAATGTTTTATTACCGCTTATATTCAATTATACGGCGTACCGTCTGTCTCAGGCAGAAGATTCGATACGCTCGGAAAATTCGGCGATATTGGCATACAACTCCTCAGGGGTCGGATATTTGCCCAGCAGCTTCAGAAACGACTCATCCCGGAGGCAAAAGGAGAGTTGGGCCAGCAGGTGAAGATGGAGTTTGGCTGACGGACTGACCAGGACAAACAGAACAAACACCGGTTTTTTATCAATGGCCTGATAGTCGATCGGTCTTTTCAGAAAACAGGTGCTGATAAATGCCGGAATTTCATTTTCGGTCATGGGCGTGCGCGGATGGGGAATGGCAACCCCCTTGCCGATGCCGGTTGACATCATCTCCTCCCGCGCCATAAGACTCTCATAAAGCGCCTTTTTCTGCTCGGGCGCTTCAAAATAAGGCGCCTTCTCCACCGCTGACCAGAGCATCCCGGATACGCTTTTGCCTTCAATATCATAGAACACCCCGCCCCGGCGCATGACCGATGGCAGATCATCGAGCGCCTCATTTGTTTCTTCTGCCTCCGGATGCCTGTTCTCACCCGGCGGAACAAACTTCAGATGGTTGGCCTCTGCCCATTTCTCGATCAATGGCTGGCTGAACTCGCAGACATTGGCTCTTTTCCGGACCGGAATACGGCCCTGACGAATCCACCGCTCCACCGTACTCGGGGGCATATCAAGGCATTCCGCAAATTCTTGCAAATCAAGCTGCATGGTTCTTATCCGTCATCCATTGCTCAGACAGCACCAGGAAAATCCCAACCCGCCTGATTTTTTTTACATAAACAATAATGTTAACACGAAAAATAAATAATTATCAAGGACTTTCCTATAAGGCTATAAGGCTTCAGGCTTTTATAAAAGCCGCTATTCGTAATAGTTATCCCGCCACCAGGCATCCCATTCGGTCTGCAGAATTTCTTCGGCCAGCTTTCTGCCGAAATCGGTTTTCAGCCGATCCTTGACCACCGGAAGCCATTTATCCGGCGTTTTGCCCCCGATATCCTTTACCGCCTTGAGATCCAGGATAAAGGCCAGCTGGTCCGCATCATGGGCCAGCTTTGCCTCCGGGGTAATCTGCTCGTTGAATTCATCAATCAATCCGGACAAATCCTCGGCAAAGGGCAACTGCCGGGTACAGTCCGCCACTGCCTGGGCCTCATCCGGCTTTACATACTGCTTGTTCACGTAATTCTGATCTCCGATCCGGGCTTCCGGCAAATCATGAACCAGACACATGGATATCAGCCGGTGGGCATCAACTTCCGGCACCATGCGGGACAAGACATAGGCGATAAAGGTGACGGCAAAGGAATGGGCGGCCACCGACTCATTGCCGGCGCCCAGAAAGGCAAACCCCGCGCGGGGGATATCTTTTAACATTTTGGCTTCAAACAAAAGGTTGGCAAGCGGTTTCATTCATACTCCTTTTGGCTTATGCACCAGCCCCTATCCCCCATGCCAGAAAAATAATCGTCAGCACCAGACCCAGGGAGCCGGCCTGAACATACTTATTGGGCGGCATCCGGAACAAAAACACATAGCCGGCACCCATTGCGATGCCGGTCGTAAACCCCATCAGATGGGCCATGATATCCACGTTTTCCCCGGAACCCACAAAGCCCAAAAGCGCCAGCCCGCATGCCAGCGGCACCAGCCCGGCAAGCCGGTTTCGCCGGGCCCGGAATCTGCGTATCCCCTGGTATCCGGCAAGAATACCAAGCGCCCCGAAGACCGATGTGGATGCGCCCACCGAAAGGTGCCCGGATTCATAGAGCATGGCGTTTAAGAAGTTCCCGGAAATCCCGGAAACCAAAATCATCAGCCACCCAAGCCCCCAGCCGGTTTCTGCGGCCACGGCTGTGCCGAATACCACGATCCCCACCATGTTGCCGGCCAGGTGCGCGGCATCCGAATGGATCATCAAGGCCGTGACCGCCCGGTAGATCTCTCCGTCCAATATATTGGCCGCATTTGCCCCGAATTTTTGAATTACCATTTTATGGGCATCGGCGACATCAAAGGCCAGATGCCATACCATCAAAAAAACCGCGGCAAAAAGAGCCTCAACAAACCGGTTGTCATACCTCGGCCGGCTTTCCGGCGGGTCGTGGGCGGCGGGCTGGCGGTTTTCGTAAAAATAATCCTGCATGGCCTGATGGGCGGCCTCATACGACTCGGCTTTCACCCAGACCGCCCACCCGTATGGATCTTTTCTGACCCGGTGGGCAATACCGGCTGAAGCGAGCACCAGGCTGCAGATATTGGCCTGCTCGGATGACAAATTGGCAAACAGCTGTATCATTTTAAAAGTACTTATCACTGATCGACTCAAATTAAAAGCACAGCGATCAGCGTACACGGTGAATTTGTTCTGGCGAACAACCCCATAGCCATGGGGTTGTTCGCATGTAAGGTCGGCACGGTGGCCGACCCTACAAAATGTCGGCATTCTCGCGGGCCACCGTGCCCGCCTGAAAAATAGATAGAACAAATTTACCGTGATCAGCGTAAAAGGGGGTTGACAAATTTCAAATCAATCCCAATTTATTTAAAAATATTCTCCCGCCTTTATCAAAACTCGTTTGAATAACTCATCAGATATAAGAGGAGCGACATATGACACACAACAAAGAAACCTATGAATTTAAAACAGAAGTCAAGCAGTTTATGAATCTGGTGATCAATTCCCTGTATTCCACCAAGGAAATTTTCCTGCGGGAATTGATCTCAAATGCCTCGGATGCCCTTGACCGGTTAAGCTTCCGTTCCCAGACCGACACCGACATTCTGGGCGATGACAGCCAGTTTAAAATTAAAATCATCCCGGACAAAGAAAACAAGACCCTGACCGTCTCAGACAACGGGATCGGCATGACCTATGATGAAATGGTGGAAAACCTGGGCACCATCGCCCGAAGCGGCACAGCGGCATTTTTGGAGGCCATTGAAAAATCCAAAAAAGAGGACACCCTGGCCCCGGAACTGATCGGGCAGTTCGGCGTGGGCTTTTACAGTTCATTTATCGTGGCCGACACGGTCACCGTGATCAGCCGGTCCGTAGATTCCGAGACCGGGGTCAAGTGGGAATCCTCAGGGGACGGCGCATTTACCATCGAAGCGACTGATAAGCCGACCCGGGGCACGGATGTGATCCTAAAGCTGAAGGACCTGGATGCGGATGATCCGGATTTCACACAAGAATGGACGATCCGCCAGACGGTGAAGCGGCATTCTGATTTTGTCCGCTACCCCATTGTCATGGATGTGGAGCGCGAGGTATCGGAAGATGATGCCGAATCCAAAGATCAGCAGGTGCTCGATAAGGACGGCAAACCGATTGAAGGGGAAAAGAAAACGGAAATCGTGGAAGAAACCCTGAACTCCATGAAGGCCATCTGGGCAAGGGATAAAAAGGAGATCTCAGAGGAGGAATACACGGATTTCTACTCCCATATCAGCCATGACTGGAACCCGCCCCTCACGCACCTGCATCTCAAGATGGAGGGGGTGACCGAATACAGCGCGCTGCTTTTCATCCCGTCCCAGGCCCCGTTTGACCTTTTTTCTCCGGACCGGCAGCACGGGGTTCAGCTCTATTGCCGCCGGGTATTTATCATGGATGACTGCAAGGAAATCCTGCCCGAGTACCTGCGGTTCATTAAAGGCGTGGTGGATGCGCCGGATCTTAATTTAAATATCAGCCGGGAAATCCTTCAGCAGGACGCCCTGGTCCGAAATATCCGCAAAAACTTAGCCAAAAAGATCCTGGACAAACTGGCCCATATGGAGGCCGAAGAGTATGAAAAGTTCTATAATGAATTCGGCGTGGTGCTTAAAGAAGGTATTCATACGGATTTTGAAAACCGGGATAAAATCATTGAACATACCCGGTTTAAAACCTCGAAATCAGAGGGCAAATGGGTCGCTTTAAAAGATTATGTCGCAAACATGAAACCGGATCAGGAATTCATCTATTACCTCACCGGCGACGACCTCACCACCCTCTTGAACAGCCCCCATCTGGAGGCATTAAAGGAGAAAGGCTATGAAGTGCTTTTGATGACCGATCCGGTGGATGAGTTTGTGCTCCAGGCCATGCCGGAATATGACGGCAAACAGCTCAAAAGCGCGGAAAAAGGGGACCTGGGGCTTGATCAGGTGGACGAGGAGACCAAAACCAAGTATGAGGGCCTGTTTGAAAAAATCAAATCCTACCTGGAAGATGAAATCAAGGATGTCAAGCCTTCCTCACATTTAAAGGAATCCGTGGCCTGCCTGTCCGGGGATACTTATGACTTGAGCGCCTACATGGAAAAATTGCTTAAAGCCTCCGGCCAGTCCGTGCCCAAGACCAAGCGGATTCTTGAGTTAAACCCCAATCATCCGCTGCTTGAAAAAATCCAGGCCCTGCATGAGAACAATGCGGATGACGAAACCCTGAAGGATTACAGCCGGCTGCTGCTGGATCTGGCGGTGGTGAGCGAAGGCGGGAAAGTCGAAAACCCCGCCCGGTTCAGCAAGATGGTGGGTGAGCTGATGGCCAAGGGGATTGCGGCTTAAGGCGTTTTTCCCTCATCTGATATTGCATTTTTTTCTTTACGCTGCTATAAATTTTTTATAATTATTTTGATGACTTTTCCTTGTCCCGCCGTGATGATGGCGGGACAAGGTTCTGTATTTATTAGGCAGGCACGGTGGCCTGCCCTACGCAAGGGGTGAGCCCGCCCGTCGTAGGGTCGGCCACCGCGCCGACCGTTCGGGCAAAAAGCCCATAATCTTTGGGTTTGTCGTCAGAAACAAATTTGCCCTGGCATTAAACGAGCTCCCGCAGCGAGGAACGGTTTTACAATGCCGCCCAAAAAAAAGCCGCGCGTTCTGATTGTCGAAGACGAGGATCATGTCCGCCGTCTCCTGAGATCCGTCATGGAGTCCATGAACTGCGAAGTTGCGGGAGAGGCGCAAAACGGCAAGGACGCCGTCACCCAGTATTTTCAATTAAAGCCCCACATGCTGCTGCTTGATATCAACATGCCGGTCAAATCCGGAAAAAAAGCGCTGGCTGAAATCCGGGAGAAGCATCCCAATGCCTTTGTCATTATGATCACCTCCCTTGCGGACAAAGACACCATTGAAGACTGCATGCAGCTGGGCGCAGCCGGATTTGTACGAAAAGACCTGCCCATTGATGAGATTAAAGATGTGATCCGAAAGATCTGGCGGGCCTATCGCGAAGCCATGCAATAGTCATTCGTCCGGAGGATTTCTATGATACAGGTGATGGAAAAATACGATCTCAAAAAAATGCGCAAAGAAATTAGTGAGGATATCAATCATCAGCATCCGGACGAGCGCCAGGACAAAAACATCTCCCAGCAGACCATTACCGAGCTCATGATTGAGAACCTCAAGAGGAAACAGAGAAAACATGACTGACCCCATGGTCTCTGCCCGCACCCCGGAACGGCCCAAAATTAAAAACCCTGAATTCCTCGGCCGGCTTAAAACCCAGGGAATTTTGCCGGAGGATTTCATTCAGGATCTTTTGACCGAATTTGACGGCAACGCCTTAGATGTCCTGATGACTCTTATCCAGACCGGATACGGGTCCAAACAGGAGCTCTGTCAGATATGGTGCAACTCCATCGGTATTGCCCACGTGGACCTTGAAAAAACCCTTTTCCAGCCGAATGTGGTCCGGCGCCTTCCGGAATGGTTCGCCCGGGAATATTACGCCATCCCGGTTTATCAAATGGGGGAGACCATCACTGTGGCCACCGCCGCCCCGCAAAGCAAAAAAGTGGCAAGGGAGATTGAGCGCCGCATCGGCGGGCCGGTGAACCTGGTTTTCGCCCTGCCCCAGGATATTGAATGGGCCATTGAGCAGGAGTATCAGACCAATGCCTTTCTCCAGGATTTTTTAAACAAAATTTCCGCCGCCAGGGCACTGGCCGCATCCCAGCGGATTACCCTTTCAGAACTCAAAAAAATCGCCGGTGAGGAATCCATCAACCAGCTGCACGTGGCCATTATCCTGGTGGGTATTATGGAGGGCGCCAGCGAAATACTGATTGAACCCGGAACTGATGGTGCCCAGGTCTATTTTGTGCAGGACCAGAGCTTTAAAGAAAAATTTCTGATTGATCCGCCGGTACACCGAAGCCTTGCCGCCAATTTAAAAAAACTGGCCAAATTAGCAGACAAAGAATCAGCGGACCCGCAATACAGCCGCATCCTTTTCCCCACGCCCGGCAAAAAATACGATATCCAATTTTTAAGCCTGCCCACGGACAGCGGGGAAAAGTATTTCCTGAAACTCATGGATCGTACGCCCCTTTCCAGGCTTCCGGATCTGCCGGATCTGTATATGTCCAAAAAGCTCCAGCAGTTTATCGCCCGGCAGCTGGATAAGGCGAGCGGTATTTTCCTGATTGCGACCCCAAAGCCTGCTGATGCCGCCCCTATTGCCTATGCCATGCTCTCAAGATTTGCCTCGGGCAAAGGCAAATATTTAAGCATTGAAGATGATATCCGGTATCTGATGAAAGGCGTGGAGCAATACCAGATCAACCCGGAAGCCGGGGGGACGCGCCGGGCGCTGCTCGAATCCTGCCTGAATCAGCATCCCAGGATGATATACATCCAAAACATGGATGATCCGGAGCTGACAGATCTGCTGCTGGGGCTTGACCCGTCTGAGCAGTTTGTTATTGCCGGCATGCCGGCGGATGATACTTTTCAGGCCTTATCCCGGGCAATGGAATTGGGCCTTGACAGCCTGGTGACGGGGGTTGTGGCAAAGCAGCCGGCAGCCAGACTTTGCGATCACTGCAAGGAAAAACACCTGCTGCCTGAAGATGCGGTTCAGGAGATGTTTATTGCCGACAAAAACGCCGAAGTCCCGGCCTGGAAGGAATCCGGATGCGTCTATTGCCGGCATAGCGGATTTCAAGGCTCCATTGGCATCTATGAGTTTCTTTCAGTCACTTCCGCATTAAAAGAACTGGCCACCGCCCATGCGGCCAAATCGGAAATGCACCAAAAAGCCAGGGAATATAATTATGAAAATATGGCCTATGACGGGCTTAAAAAAGTGCTGCGGGGCCTGATTTCGCTCAAAGAACTGGAGCGGCGGCTGCCCCGGCAGGCAGACGGTGGATCGGCCCGCTCATGAGCCAATTTTTTAAAATCATGGATTTTCGGAAGCTTCCCAGATGAATATTCTTGTTGCGGACGCGGACCCCAAAATCCGCGACATGCTGAGCCATTTCTTCCAAAAAAAGGGGCATCGGATGACCGAAGTGGCGGACGGCAAAGATGCCTTAAATACCATTGTCCGCCAGAATATCCAGATCGCCCTTCTCGACTGGGAGCTGCCGGTTTTAAACGGCATTGAGGTCTGCCGGCGGCTGCGGGAAAAAGAGGATCAGCCCTATGTATTCATTGTGCTTTTAACCACCGGCATGGAACAGGCGGATCTTTTAGAAAGCTTTGACGCGGGGGTGGATGAGTATCTGGAAAAACCGATCAACCTCCTGGAGTTAAACGCCCGGCTCAAAGTGGGCCAGCGCATCATCAACCTGGAGAAAACGCTTCGCAAAAACCAGGAGGAACTGGCGGAAATCAATCAGATCAAAAACAAATTCATCGGTATTGTGGCCCATGATTTAAGGAACCCGCTGATATCCATCCGGGGGTTTTCCGAGCTGCTGCTCAAAAACGCCGGCAATTTAAACGAGGAACAAAACGAATTTTTATCCATCATTCACTCCACCAGCCGAAACATGCTGGCCATGATCAATGACCTTTTAGATATCTCCCGGATTGAAAGCGGCCGATTGGATATTGTGCACAAACCCGGCTCATTAAAAGACCTGGCCATGGAGCGCATCCGGCTCCATGCGGTGCAGGCCGATCAGAAACATATTCAGATGACCCCCCAATTAAATGAAATCGAGAACATCTCCTTTGATCCCCATCGGATCAGCCAGGCCATTGACAACCTGATCAGCAATGCCGTGAAATTCTCGCCCACCGGCACCTGCGTACACATTGATTTATACCAGACCAACAGCCACGCCGTATTCAGCGTTCAGGACCAGGGGCCGGGCATCCCGCGCGAGGAGCAAAATATGCTGTTCAGTGAATTCCATCGGCTGAGTGTCCGCCCCACCGCCGGTGAGACCAGTACGGGGCTGGGACTTGCAATCACCAAAAAAATCATGGAGGCGCACGGGGGGCGGATCGAGTTTGAAAGCAGGGAGGGCGAAGGCTCAACCTTCAGCCTGCTGCTGCCAACCGACGCACTGGCGGGCCACCCTTGAATCCATAAAAAATACAGATCCGACCCATGGGCAAACCAAAACTCAAAGAACACCGCATAGAGCGGGAATGGTGCAAAGGCTGCGGCATATGCGTGCATTTCTGCCCGAAAAGCGTACTCGAGCTGGATGATGAACAAAAGGTCCATGCAGCCCAACCCGATGCCTGCATCTGCTGCCGGCTTTGCGAATACCGGTGTCCGGATCTGGCAATTGAAGTGATCTGCGAGGAATAAGCAAACTTTATGACCCAATCGCTGAAATTCGTGCAAGGCAACGTGGCATGCGCCGAAGCCGCACTTTACTCGGGGCTTGACTTTTTCGCCGGCTATCCGATTACCCCGTCATCGGAAATCATGGAGTTCATGGCCAATCGGCTTCCCCGGATAGGCGGCAAATTCCTGCAGATGGAGGATGAAATCGCCTCGATCTGCGCCATTATCGGCGCCTCGTTGACCGGGCACAAGGTGATGACCGCCACCAGCGGCCCCGGTTTCTCCCTCATGCAGGAGGCGCTGGGCTATGCCATTATGACGGAAATCCCCTGTGTTATCGTCAATGTCCAGCGCGGCGGCCCGTCCACGGGTCTCCCCACGCATGTGAGCCAGGGCGATGTCAATCAGGCCCGCTACGGCACCCACGGGGAACATGCTATCATCGCGCTTACCGCCTCCACGAACCAGGATATCTTTACCATGACCGTCAATGCCTTCAATTTTGCGGAAACCTACCGCACCCCGGTGATCCTGCTGCTCGATGAGACCACCGGCCATCTGCGGGAACGCCTGGAGGTGCCGGATGAAGGCGATATCCCCACAGTGGGGCGGCTTAAGACCGAGGTCTCCCAGGGCGTGGACTATCATCCCTATCTCCCCCGGGAGGACGGGCGCCTTCCCATGTCGGATTTCGGCGGCGTGCACCGCTACAATGTGACCGGGCTTTTTCACGATATGTGGGGATTCCCCACGGAAAATCCCAAAATCGTTTATGGCCTGATCCGGCACCTGGTGGATAAAATCGATCATTATGCGGATCACATGACCCGGTGGAAGGAATTCTATCTGGATGATGCGCCCACAGTACTGATCTCTTACGGCGCGGCGGCCCGCTCCGCCCTTCACCTGGTGGAAAACCGGCGCAAGCGGGGGGAGAACCTGGGCCTTCTCGAGCTTCAGACCCTATGGCCGTTTCCCCATGCCCTGGTACGCGAAAAATGCCGCAATGCCCAGTCCGTTGTGGTGGTTGAGATGAATATGGGCCAGATTCTCCAGCAGGTCAAACTGGCGGTTCATCAGCCGGACCGGGTGTTTCTCGCCAATCGAATAGACGGCGAGCTGATTACGCCCACCGATATCCAGAACATCATCCACGTCATCCACGGAAAGGGGGTCTGACTCATGGCCGTGCGCGATTATCTGCGGGAGCGATTTTTCCCCCATATGTGGTGTCCGGGCTGCGGGCACGGCATTGTTTTAAATGCCCTGCTCAGGGCCGTGGAAAAGCTTGGCATTGATAAAAGCGATATCGTCATGGTCTCAGGTATCGGCTGCTCGGCACGAATTTCCGGGTATGTGGATTTTCATACCATGCACACTTTGCATGGCCGCGCGCTGGCGTTTGCCACGGGTATCAAGATGAGCCGGCCGGAGCTTACCGTGCTTGTACCCATGGGCGACGGGGATGCCCTCGCCATTGGCGGCAATCACTTTCTGCATGCGGCCCGGCGAAATATTAACATGACCGCCATCATCATGAACAACCGCATATACGGCATGACCGGCGGCCAGTTCTCACCGCTGACCGGCTGCGGGATGTTCGGCACCACCGCCCCCTATGGAAACGTGGACCATGATTTTGACCTGGTGGAGCTCTCGAAGGCCGCGGGCGCCACATTCGTGGCCCGCTCCACCGCCTATCATGTAAAGGAGCTTTCCGGCTTTATCGAAAAAGCGATTTCCCACAAAGGCTTTTCCGTGGTCGAAGTCATGAGCCAGTGCCCCACGAACTTCGGCCGAAGAAACAAGCTCGGAACAGCGGTCAATATGCTGGAGACCTATAAGAAGCAGACCGCGGCGCTGGATTCCAAAGCAGCGGCGGACTCGCCGGATAAAATCAGGCGGGGCATTTTTGCCCAAACCGAGCGGCCGGAATACACGAGCGAATATGAAAAAATGATCCACATGGCAAGCGGGAAAAGCTAATATGGCAAAGACCCGACTCATGTTCTCAGGTTCCGGCGGCCAGGGGGTAATTACCGCAGGCATTATTTTGGCGGAAACCGCGGTCCTTTATGAGGGCTTAAACGCCGTGCAGAGCCAATCCTATGGGGCGGAGGCGCGCGGCGGCGCGACGCGAAGCGATGTCATCATCTCGGATGCCCCGATTCATTTTCCCAAAATCGTCCAGCCCAATGTCCTGGTCTGCCTGACCCAGACCGCATACACGAAATACCTCCCCTCGCTCCGCCCGGGCGGCCTCCTGATTACGGACAGCCGATGGGTGCATATTGAAAAAACCGTGGATGCCCGGCGAAATGAACTGCCGCTCACGGATGCAGTAACTGAAAAGATCGGCAACCTTGTGGTCTTAAATATCTGTATGCTGGCCGCCGTGGTCCGGCTGACCGGGGTGGTCTCGCCCGAGGCGGTCAAAAAAGTCATCCGGGAACGCGTGCCCAAAAACTTCATTGAATTAAACGAATCCGCATTTGACCTGGGGTTTGACCTGGCGCAAAATTTGGCGATTTCTTGAAAAGCGGTTTATGCCGCCGTCACGGCATTTTTGCAGAAAGTAACTTTCTGTTCATACTCTTACGCGTACCCGTAATCGGTTTTTAATTTGCCGAGCAGTGTAGGGTGGATAAGCGACAGCGCATCCACCAAATACCTGGCGGATGCGCTGTCGCTTATCCACCCTACGCGCTATGAACCTCGAACTGTGAACCTTGAACCGTGAACTATGAACCGTGAACTATAAACCTGAATTTCCCTGGAGCCGATTTAACTGAAGGTGAATCATGGAATCCGAAAAAGAACTGGTTTTTATAACCGTGATCGGCAAGGACCGCAAAGGCGTGGTAGCCACCGTATCATCCTATTTATATCAAAAAGCGGTAAACATTGTGGACATTAACCAGCGGATCATGACGGACGGCTATTTTGTCATGTCCATGATGGTGGATGTAGCGGATATGCCGATTCCCATGGAGGAGATGGGCCGGGATCTGGAAGCCATCGGACAGGATCTGGCCATGCAGATTCAGGTTCAGCACGAAAACCTTTTCAAAATGATGCACCGGATATGAACCATGGCCTTTGATTTGGAAGAAATCTATGAAACCGCCAGCATGATCCTGCGCCAGAATTTAGATATCCGGACCACCACGCTGGGGGTTAATCTGAAAGACTGTATCGACTCGGACTTTGCCGCTTTCCGGCGGAAGGTCTATGATAAAATATGCGCGCATGCTTCCGGCTTGATAAATGAATCCGCATTGCTTGAACAAAAGTATGGCGTTCCCATCGTCAACAAGCGCATTGCCGTAACGCCTGTCAGCCTGATCATGGAAACCCATTGCCGGCCGGAGCGGTTTCTGGAAATGGCCCAAACCCTGGATACCGCTGCCGCAGACGCGGGCATCGATTATATCGGCGGATTCGGCGCCATGGTGCAAAAAGGAATGACCTGCTCGGACCGGACGCTGATTGAGGCGCTGCCGGCGGTCCTCTCCCGGACCGGCCGGGTATGTGCGTTTTTAAATGTGGGCGCGAATGTTTCCGGATTAAATCTGGATGCGGTCAATCTGCTCGGGGGGATGCTTAAACAAACCGCTGAAAGAAGCAAGAATGCCGTGGGGTGCGCCAAATTCGTCGTGTTCGTCAACGCCCCGGAGGACAACCCATTCATGGCCGGGGCCTTTCACGGCGTGGGCGAGGCGGATACGACATTAAACATCGGCGTCAGCGGCCCGGGCGTGGTCAAAAGCGTGGTGGAAAAAAACCGCGAAAATGACCTGACCCGGCTCTCTGAGATTATCAAGCGGACGGTTTTTAAAATCACCCGCGCCGGCGAATTGATCGGCCGGGAACTGGCTGCGGCCTTAAATATCAATTTCGGTATCGTTGACATCTCTCTTGCCTCCACCACGGCCCGGGGAGATTCGGTGGCGGGCGTGATCGAGGCCTTCGGCATCGAGAAAATCGGCGCCCACGGCTCCACCCTGGCATTAGCCCTATTGATGGATGCGGTCAAAAAAGGCGGTGCCATGGCGAGCGGCTGCGTGGGCGGGTTGAGCGGCACCTTTATTCCGGTAAGCGAGGATGCTGGGATGATAGAGGCTGTTATAAAGGGCGCGCTCGGCCTGGATAAACTGGAAGCCCTGACCTCCGTCTGCTCGGTGGGCCTTGACATGTTTGCGGTTCCGGGCGACACCCCGGAAGAGACAATCAACGGCATTATTGCCGATGAACTGGCCATCGGGGTGATTAACAACAAAACCACCGGCGTGCGGATTATTCCCGCCCCCGGCAAGCAGGCCGGCGAGCTTTTGGAATTCGGGGGGCTTTTGGGCGCCGCCCCGGTGATGCGGGTCAGCCCCTTTTCCGCGGGAGAGTTCTTAAAGCGCGGCGGCCGCCTGCCGGCGCCTGTGACCAGCATACGGAATTAAACAGTTGACTTTTTTATGGAATTGGCGTTTCCGTATAGGCCACGTTGGATTCCTCGTTCGTCCGGCGGTTTAGCGGCTTGTTGTTGCGGATGTCTGCCACCCAGTCGGGGTTAAGGAGCAGGGATTTTCCCGAAAGGATAAAATCCGCGTCCGACAGGGCATCATCGGCTGTCTTTCGGTCATAAATGCTCCCGCAAATCATCAGCGGTTTGCCGGTATGCTGCCGGGTTAGCTGCGCCATGTTCATTTGCGTATCAAAGGCGTTTTCCGCGTAATTCAGCGTCGACACCGATATGGCATCAATCGGCTCGGCATCGAGCAGTGAAATGATCTCAGCCCACTCGGATGCGTCAAACAGGGAAACTTCCGGGTCTACCACCCCCCAATTCGAAATTCGGAATGTCAAAAGCATCTCATCCGGCACAACATCCTTAACGGCCCGGATAATCTCTGCCGCAAACCGAAACCGGTTTTCAACCGACCCCCCATAATCGTCTTTACGCTGATTGGAATACGTCGACAGAAATTCATTGATCAAATACCCGTGCGCCCCGTGAATTTCCATGCCGTCAAACCCCGCTGCAACAGCCCCCCGGGCAGTTTCAACAAAACCGTTGATGACATGTTGTATGTCAAATCGGCTCATCTCATCAGGGACCGGATAAGGCTCTCCAGTGATGACGTTGTTTTGCTTTGGAGAAATCGCGCTGGGCGCAATGATGCGCTCAGCCGGGTTTATTTCCGGCCAGGCCACCCGACCGCAGTGAAACATCTGCATGATCGCCACTGACCCGGCGTCCTGAATGGCCTTGACAACCGGGCCCCAGGCATCGATCTGCTGCTGGGTCACCATGCGCGACTGCTTGGGATAGCCCTGGGCACTTTCATAATCGGTTAAAATAGCCTCCGTAAATACCAGCGAGACGTCGTTTTCCGCCCGCCGCACCAGGAATTCCAGCACGTCTTTTCTCGGAATGCTTCCCCCAGGCGATGAGGTCCGCGTCATCGGCGCCAGCCCAATGCGGTTTTTCATTTTTTTGTTCTTGATTTGAAAAGAAGAAAATAGTTTGTCTTCAGTCATGATGCCTCCGTTTCACTTTCTGGGTGCTACCGCAATCTGCAATTCCATCCGGATAAGATAAACCAGAGTAAGACGGAAAGCGGCTCAAAAATTTCTTATCAGTCATCCTTGGCTACGGCAAAAGCCCCGCTGTATCCGGATTCAAGAAGACGGGCCGCTTCCGCTTTCGCACTGGCAAGCGAGGTAAACCGGCCGACCTGCACCCGGTAATAGGTTTTTGCTTCCCGCTCCACCGATTGAATGAAAACCGGCTCTTTGTAGGCCCGCAGTTCGTCACGCAGCTTTTCGGCAAGGTCTTTGTTGACAAACGATCCCACCTGAACCGTGAAATCGCCGGTATAGAAATCCGAATGCCGGGCCCCGTCCGGATCGGTCTCCGGCAGGCCCTTTTCCAGGGCAACAACTTCCACCTGAGCGGTTCCCGGCCCGATCATGCCGATCTCCTTGGCCGCCCGGTAAGAAAGGTCAATAATCCGGTCCCCAACGAACGGGCCGCGGTCATTGATGCGCACCACCGTTTCTTTGGCCGTATCCAGACTTCGCACCAACACGAATGTGCCGATGGGCAGTATTTTGTGGGCAGCGGTTCGGGCATGCATATTATAGGTTTCCCCGCTGGCGGTCTTTTGGCCATGGAACGGATCCCCATACCAAGAGGCGATTCCGGACTGGCGAAAGCCCTTGGAATCGGTTATGGGATGGTACCACTGCCCGTTTATCCGGTATCTGTCCGGGGTTTTTAAAGGCTTCGGAATCTTGGACACGGGCTTTGCTGTCGGCCGATCAGGCGGCGGTGCTGTCCGGCAGCCGGGAAAAACAAGCAAAAAACCCGAAATGAGCAAAGAAACGGCAATACCGGCAAACAGCCGGACCACGGGCATTCGGGCCATCCGGTGATCAAAAAACGGCGAGAGTTTCATAGGGCTTTTAAATAGTCAAGTCTACTTAAACCGGTCATCAGATCGTTTGCCGGACACGCTTCTTCCGGCTTTCTCAAGCCATCCGGTCCGGACATTCTCCTGGGCGTCAAATTGCGGGGCAAAGGGCTTGATATCCAAAAGCGGGGTGCCGTCCAGGACATCCACGTTCCGGATATGAAGGATGCCGTCTGCCACGCTATCCAGCGCCACAATCGAAAAACCGATGGAGTTGGGCCGCTTGGGGGCCCGCGTGGAAAAAAGCCCCCGCTCCACATCATCCATAAACGGTATAATATGCAGCTTATACCCCTGACTTAAATGAAAGTGATAGATCAAATAAATATGGGAGAAGCCGTCAAGATCATCAAGGCCTTGCCTGTAGGGTTCATAGACCTCAACCGTGCCCTTGACCCCGGCTGCGCCTTTGGGCTGAATCGGCATGCCTTCAAGTTCTTTAAACGGCGAATGGATCACGCCGATGGGTTCAAACTGAATGGTCATTTGTGTTCTCTCTGATTTTGGTGGATACGTTTTATCTGAAATGGACCATATCGAAAATCGCTTTTCCTGGCAAAATGAATCTCAATCCAACGATCAACCTGAAATGCGATTGCTGTCTTTCAGGAGCTTCTTGAGATTTCCCCCGGTGATGGCCTGTTCCACTTCCCGGGCGAACCCTAAACTTCGGATTTTTTCGAGTTCAGCCGGCGGATGGCCAAAGGGGAAGTCGGAGCCGAACATGATGCGGTCATGGCCGTATGTGTTGACATAGGCCAGAATGGTCTCCGGCGCGGCCAGGCTCGTATCCGTATACACCCATGGATTTTCCCACAGACCGGCTTTTTCAATCGCACGATAACCGCCGTTTAAAAACCCCAGGTGCGGAATAATGACACGGACGCCGGTGGCCAGCTCATTGATAAACCGGATGGTGTTTCGCAATTCCTCTTCCAGAACCACCGGCATGCGGCGGCGCCGAATTTCATTTATCGCTTTACGGCAGGCGGGATCATCATAATTATATTCAGGCTCGTCCGCGTGCCGGTGCCACTTGATGCCGCGATGCCTTTCCGTGAGCTGATCCACGTCAAAATCATTCCAAATAAAAAAATAGGGAATTACTTCCAATTCTCGATCTTGGAGGCCCAGCAGGTATTGATTGGAGGCCTCCCGCTGGTTCTGCCAGTGCATATTATCATGAAAATCCGGATCATCCCGGTCATAGATTTCCGCGACCGGGGAAAACATGACAACCCCCTCGATGGGGCTTGATTTCACATGGGCCAGATAATCCTCGAAGCTCTGCGGCGGGTAGCGGTCGATGATACCGCAATGGGCGTGGGCGTCGATGATGGTTGATCTGAAATCAGACGTAGGCAAACCAGAAGTCCTCCACCTGCTTGAAATTGGCTTTAATCGCCTCTTTCCCGGTAATCACATCCCCGTGGCCGGGAAGCAGATAATCCGGTTCGATTTGCGCCACTTTTCGGATGCTCTGTTTTAACTGATTGCCATCACCGCCCGGAATATCGGTGCGGCCGATGCCGTCCTTGAAAATCAGGTCCCCCACAAAAAGGGCGTTCTCCTCGGACCAGAAAAGGGAGATGGAACCCGGGGAGTGGCCCGGGGTGTGGATGACCTCAAGCGTGGTATCGCCCACGGAAAACTCGCCTTCCCCCAAAAATACATCCGGCCGGAACGCCGCAACATCCATGTTGGGATCGATCATTTTCCCGAAATTTTCAATCAGCTGCCAGGCCATCTGGTGCATAGCCATCTGCGTTTTGCCGCCCCGAAACAGCTGGACCGCCTCGATGTGATCCGGATGGGCGTGGGTGATAATCAAGAGATCGATATCATTTGGTTTTATTCCCAGCCCGGAAAGGCCCTCCCGAACATGGTCAAAATGCGTGACATGGCCCGGATCGATCAGAATTCTGGCGGACCCGTCAATTAAATAGGTGTTGCAGTTATTGCTGGTCATTGACGTCCAGATAAATCCGTGCAGGCGGTCTGTAAGTTGCATGGTGCTTCCTTTCTTTATATCTTCTCAGATTATACTTTTTGCAAAATTCATAATAAGTAGTTATGATTGTTAAAAATAGGCCCAATTTCCCATGGTGTCAAATCAGTTTTGCGCGCCCCCGGGAATACATGGCTTTTGATGTCCAACGCTGTCCCGGCAATAAAAATCTTGCCTGTTTTATAATTTCCTTTAATCTTAAAAGTATGAAGGGGCAGCCGATTTTAGAAACGGTTCAGTGTCACAGGCCGCCGATTGGGTTAGATTAAGAGTAAGAGTAAGATTAAGACGAAGAAAAGAGAGGCTTCCCATGGACAAAGAACAACACATGCTCACCGCCATTTTAAACACAATTGATGACGGAATCTACGTTATCGATCAATCCTATACCGTGGAATACATGAACCGCAAAATGGTCGAGCTGTTTGGGGATGGTATCGGAAAGAAATGCTATGAGGTGATAAACGACACCAATGAAATCTGCCCCTGGTGCCGCGCGGAAGAAATCTTTAAAGGGCAGAGTCTGAACTGGGAGCTATATGTCCCGAAAACCGGGCGGACATTTACCCTCACAGAGATGCCGCTTGCCAATCCGGACGGCTCGATTTCCAAAATGAGCGCCTACCGTGACATCACCCACCGCAAACAGCGGGAAGCAAAACTCAAGGCCTCTGAAGAGCACTACCGCAAACTTTTCGAGCATGTGGGCGTGGGCGTCTATATCAGCAGCAAGGAGGGAAAATTCCTGGACGCCAACCAGACGCTGCTGGATATGCTGGATTATCCCGGCAAAGAGCCGTTCTTAAACATGGATATTACGCAGGATCTGTACGTCCGGCCCGAGGACCGCCGCAAATTCCAGGATATGATCGAACGCGACGGCCGGGTGATGGACTATGAGGTGGAGTTCAAAAAGCGGGACGGCACGCCGGTCCTTGTTTCGATGACCAGCCATGTGCGCTACGATCCCCACGGCAATGTCCTGGGCTATGAGGGCATTGTGGTGGACCAGACCCAGCGCTATCAGATGGAGAAAAAGCTGAAAGAAGCCCATGACTTCATGAACAAGATCATCCAAAGCTCGCCAAACCCCATCATGGCCGCGGATTTAAGCGGAAACATCATCATCTGGAACCGGGCGACGGAAAAAACCCTGGGTTACCCGGCCAATGAGGTGATCGGCAAGATGAATATCACCAAGATTTACCCGGAAGGGGTGGCGCGGAAAATCATGAAAATGATCCGCGGCCCGGAAAGCGGCGGCGTGGGCATGCTTCGCTCCTACCCCCTCCTCTATGTCCGGCGCGACGGGGAGGTAATTGACGGCAACCTCTCTGCAGCTATGGTCTACGATGACAAGGGCAATGAAATCGCCACCGTGGGGTCATTTGTCGATCTGCGGGAGCGCATTGAAATGGAGCAGCAGCTCCGGCAGACCCAGGAGCAGCTGCTGCATTCGGAAAAACTGGCGGCCATGGGCCGGCTTACCTCGCAGCTCGCCCATGAATTAAACAACCCGATCTACGGGATCATGAATACCCTTGAGCTTTTAAAGACCGAGATCTCCCCGGAAAACAAGCGCCGAAAGCTCCTGGATATGTCGCTTTCAGAAACCGTGCGGCTGGCGGACATGCTCAGGAAAATGCTTTCCTTTTCCAAACCCGAACAGGAGGAAAAATCCGCCACAGACGTCAACAAGATACTGGATGAGCTGATCATGCTTCATGAAAAACAACTCCAGGAACTTGACATTAAGGTGCATTTCGACCTTGAAGAGGGGCTTCCGCCGGTGCATGCCTCCCCGAACCAGCTGCGCCAGGTATTTTTAAATATGATCGGCAATGCCAGGGACGCCATGCCCGACGGTGGAACCCTCACCATCACTACCGCCCGGAACAACGGTGAGGTCCGCATTGACATCACGGACACCGGCGCCGGGATCAAGGAGGAACACCTCGGCAAGATCTTTGACTCCTTTTTTACCACCAAATCCAGCGTCAAGGGGGTCGGCCTGGGCCTCTCCGTCTGCTACGGGTTCATCAAGGAGCACGGCGGGGACATCCAGGTTGAAAGCACCCCCCGCAGCGGCACGACATTTACCATTACCCTGCCCATTCAGCCACCTGAAGAGCCGCTAAAAGAATAACTATAATAAATATAATAACTAAAAAATTTTTAATCTTATTTCCATCAAACAAATATTTAGCTTTATTTCAGAAGTTTATTAAGAAATCGTATGGTTAATTTTTTCCTTGACAGCCGAATATATTCTGCAATAATGGAAATAAATATAAATTCTTTCCAAGGAGACAGCCGCCATGGAAGATGTGCTTACCGTATTCAAAGCCAGCAAATATTGCAGCGTATCCCCGAAAACCATCATCAACTGGATCGAATCCGGCCTGATCAAGGCATACAAAACCCCGGGGGGACACCGGCGCATCAACCGCAAGGACTTGATCGCTTTCATGGAAAACCAGGGCATGCCGCTGCCGGAAAAAGAAGTGGAAACCGGGCGGGTTAAAATCCTTGTGGTCGATGATGACCCCATTATCGTGGAATCCATCGTCCAGGCCCTGGAAGAGGATGAATACGACTATGAAGTGATATCCGCGGCCGACGGGTTTGAGGCCGGCATCCAGGTAAGCCACTTCCAGCCCGATCTTTTGATTCTCGATATCATGATGCCGGATATCAAAGGCTTTGACGTCTGTCAGAAAATCAAATCCTCGCCCGAGACCAGGAACACGAAGATTATCGTCCTCTCCGCCTATCTGGACGAGGAAAAGTTCAAACAGATGAAGGAACACGGCGCGGATGCCTGCTACTCCAAGCCGCTGCCGCTGCCCCAGTTAAAAGAGGAAGTCAGCCGGCTTCTGGGACTCCGCCAATAGCGACCGGACATATGCCGGCAGGGAGGCGAATCCATGAAATTAAAAGAAGCATTAGAAAAAAAAGACTTTGTCGTCACCTCGGAATTCCAGGCGCCTCTGGAATCCGACCAGGAAAACCTCATCAAAAACCTAAGCTCGGTCCGCGGCCGGGTGGACGGGGTATCGCTCTCGGAAGTCGAATTTGAAGGTATTGTCGGCGATTCCATTCAGACCTGCGAGCTTTTAAAACAAAACCGGTTTGAATCCATCTACCAGACCACCACCCGGGACAAAAACCGTATCCAGCTGATGAAGGATCTGACAGCGGCCCAAACGGCCGGAGTGGATAATCTTCTGGTGTTTACCGAGGACTACCGCATCACCGGCGACAGCCTGCAGGAAATGATGTTTTTCCACGTGGATGCCGGCAAAATCCAATCCGTGCTCGAACACATCCGGGAGGGCCGAAGCCTTGAAGGCGGGGAGCTGCCTGGAAAAGGCGAATTCCTGCTGGGCTCCGGCGTTGAATCCAACTGGGGAAAAAACGTGCCGGATCTGGAGCTGCGCGAGATGGAGGAGATGACCAAGATGGGGGCCGGCTATTTCCTCACCACGCCGGTATTTGACGTGGAACGGTTTGAAAAGTTCTTAAAGCGCACCAACACCTTCGGTGTGCCGGTCATCGCCGAGGTCATGATCATCCGCACCGCCGGCATGGCCCAGTTCTTAAACCGCCACTTAAAACCCGGGCTGGTGCCGGACTGGATCATCCAGAAGCTCGCCCGGGCCACGGACAAGGAAAAAGCCAGTATTGAACTGTTTGCTGATACGGTAAAAGGCTTAAAGGATCTCTGCCAGGGTATCCATATCATTACCATCGGCGGAGAAGAAAAACTCAAGCAATACCTTGATGCGGCTAAATTGAAATAACCGCTCCGCTTCCGCGCGCTGGCTCTGCTGCTCCAGACCGCTTCTGCATCCTCATTCTCAAGGCGGCCGTATTGATCCTATAAACGGATACAGGAGGATCAATATCTTGCAAACCATTGTGTTGACCATCAACGGAAAAAAGATTGCCTGCCGAGAGGGCACCAGCGTGTTCGAGGTGGCAGCCGGAAACGGCATCGCCATTCCTTCCCTCTGCTATCATCCGGACTTAAAACCCTATGGGGCCTGCCGGCTCTGCCTGGTAGAAGAGGAGAAATCCGGGCGCCTCTTTGCCTCATGCGTGACACCCGCTGCCCGGGACATGGTGATTCAGACGGAATCCCCGCGCGTTCTCACCCATCGCAAAAACATTGTCCGGCTGATGATGGCCGAGCACCCGGAATCCTGCATTGTCTGCAACAAGGGAAACCGGTGCGAGCTGCGACGGATTGCGGCAAAGCTGGGCATCGGGGAAAACGATCTTTATCCCATGCCCAATTACAAATCCTTCGAGCAGTTAAACCCCTTCATTATCCGGGACTTAAGCAAATGCATCCTCTGCGGCAAATGCATCCGGGCAGACCATGAGCTGGTGTGCACCGGCGCCATTGACTACAATCACCGGGGGTTTCAATCCCGACCGGCCACTGCCCACGAAATGCCGCTTGAGCAATCAAACTGCACCTTCTGCGGTACCTGTGTATCCGTCTGCCCCACCGGCGCACTGAGCCCGAAAAATAATCGGTATGCCGGCACCCCGGAACGGGAAGCATTGTCGGTCTGCGGCTTCTGCGGTATCGGCTGCACGCTCAACATAGGGACTGCGGGTGATAAAATCGTGGAGATCAATCCCGGGGATTTTGAGGATACCGTCAACCATGCGACCCTGTGCGTCCGGGGCCATTTTTCCCACGATTTTTTAAACTCCGCTGACCGTCTGACCGCCCCGATGATCCGGAAAACTGACGAGGCGGGAGAGCCGTCGTTTGAGGAGGTATCGTGGGAGAAGGCCACTGCGCATGCGATATCCAAATTGACTGAGATCAAACGCACCCATGGCCCGCAAAGCATCGCATTCATCGGCTCCACCCAATGCAGCGTGGAAGAAAACTATCTGTTTCAAAAAATCGGCCGGGCGATTTTTCAGTCCGAAAACATCGTCAGCATGGCCGAAAGCCGCGGCCAGGCCCAGATGATGGCCCTTGACCAAAAAACCGGCGGCAATTGCCGCATCAACCGGCTCATGGACCTTGAAAATGCCCCGGCGATTGTTGTTTTAGGGCCTGATCCGGACCATGCCGCACCGGTGCTTGGCTACCATATCAAGCGGGCGGCCAAAAAAGGCGCTGTACTGATCGTTGTCAATCCCCTGCCCAACGAGCTTTCCCTCTTCGCCGCGCAATGGATCCGGCCGTCGCTCTCAAAAACCCCGGAAATGTCATTTACAGCACTTTTAAACGGTATTGCAAAGGCGCTGATCGCCCAAAACGGCCATGATATTGAATTTATCGAGGCCCATGCCGAATCCTTCAAGGATTGCGCGGAAAGCTTAAACGCCCGGGACACAGCGGAGCTGGCCCGAATGGCGGCGGTGTCCCAATCTGATCTGGAAACCGCGGCAACGCTTCTGGCCGGCAAGCAGGCGGCCTTTGTAATCGGCCAGGCGGCCGGGAGCTCCCTTTCCGAGACCGGATTCAACGCCCTTTTTAACCTGGCGCTTTTAACCGGCAGCACGGCCAGAATAGGCACCGGCATCCATCTGATGGCAGAGGCCAATAACTGGATGGGCGCCTGCGATATGGGCATCTCCCCGGCTTGGCTCCCCGGCCGCACGCCGCTCTCGGATGAAGCCGGCAGAGGCGCACTTGAAAAGGCCTGGCAATCCAAGATTTCTCCGGATCCCGGACTTGACATGGCCCGGCTGATTGAGTCGGCGGAGAACGGCACCCTAAAAGCCGTCTACATCATGGGCGAAAACCCCTTAAGAAAGCTGCCCCAGCCCGGGCGGGCGGAAAAGGCCTTTAAAAACCTTGAACTTATCATTGTTCAGGATATTTTGTTCACCCGAACCGCCAAACTGGCCCACCTCATCCTGCCCGGGGCGGCGTTTACGGAAAAAGCCGGGGCATTTACCAGCATGGAAGGCCGGATTCAAAACTTCACGCCTGTTGCGGCGCCGCCCGGAGACGCCAGGCCGGATTGGGAGATACTCGCCCTGCTGGCGGCAAAGATGGGATATCCGGAACCCTATGACAGTCTTGAGCAGATAAAACAGGAGATCCGGCGCCTGGTGCCGATCTATGCGGACCTCGGCAGCCACCGGCAGGCATGGATCAAGAACCAGGGATCGGAAAACGGCTTCCGATTCCATTTTTCCCCGGCGGATATCCCGGAAACCCCTTCCTTTGATGATCCGTCACACCCCTATACCGGCATTATCGCCGGGCTCCGCTATCACATGGGCGGCGGCACCCGCACCAGCCGGTCTGAAAGAATTCATGCCTATCCGCTTAAAGGCCAAATTGAAATTTCGGCAGATGACGCCAAAAAGCTTGATCTATCAGAGACCGACCGACTTCGCGTGAGCAATGCATACGGGCAAATCGAGCGGGGGGTTCGGATCAATGGGGACATGCCCGCAGGCCAGGTGTTTATTCCCCTGGCCTACAACGGAAACGATGCCATGCATCTGGTGGATCTATCCCCAGCCCCGGCCGCAGACGCACCGGGCTGGGCAGCCTGCCGGGTAAACCTTGAAAAAATCGAAACCAGCGGGGAGAGGTTATAAATGGAACCCAAAGCCATAGACTGGAATGAGCTGTCCGCCATCATCGATAAATACCGGGGCCGGAAGTGGGGGCTTATTCCGCTTCTCCAGGAAGTGCAGGAGGTTTGCGGCTACATCCCGCCGGCGGCGATTGAGCCCATTGCCATGGCCATGAATATGTTTCCCACCCAGGTCCAGGGCGTGATCACCTTTTACGCGGGCTTTTCCCTGCAGCCCAAGGGACGCTATGTCCTGCGCGTCTGCCGGGGCACGGCCTGCCACGTCAAAGGCTCCCGCAGCATCCTGCGCATGACGAAAAAGGAACTCAGCCTGGAAGAAGGCGAGACCAGCCCGGATTACCAGTTTACCCTGGAGACCGTGGCCTGCCTGGGCGCCTGTTTTCTGGCGCCCACCATGATGGTCAATAAAAATTACTACGGCAAGCTCACCCCGCCCAAAGTCAACTCCATACTGGATCAATACCGAAAGCCAAAGCCGGCTGAATCATCCAGCGAAGCCAAGGAGGCGGATTGATGGCATCTGAAAAACTCACATCCATCGGGCAGCTGGAATGGCTCCGCAACAAAATTCTGGCGGATACCGGAAAAGGACGCACGGAGATCCACGTCTGCATGACCGGATGCCGGGCATACGGAGCCGCGGATGTCGCCGGCGCGCTCTCGGATGAAGTCCGCAGACATGGGCTTGAAAAAGAAGTGGATGTCCGCTCAACCGGCTGCCACGGCTTCTGTGCCAAGGCGCCTGTGATCGCCATCGAGCCCTTGGGCGTCCAGTACCAGGAGGTTGCCCCGGAGGATGCAGCGGAGATCGTCGGCCAGACTATCCGGAAAAAGCAGCTGATCGAGCGCCTGGCGTACGAAGACCCCCGGACCCATCAGCTCATTTACCACCGGGATCAGATTCCCTTCTACAAAAACCAGGAGCGTCGGATTCTGGCTCATTGCGGACGGATCGATCCCACCCGCATCGAGCACTACATTGCCGGGGACGGATACAAGGCCCTGGTCAGAGCGCTATCCCAGATGACCCCGGAGGGGGTGATTGAAGAGGTAATCGCCGCCAAGCTTAAGGGCCGGGGCGGGGCGGGCTTTCCCGCAGGGCTGAAATGGCGGTTCGCCCGCCAGGCGGAAAATTTTCCGAAATACTTGATCTGCAACGCGGATGAAGGCGATCCCGGCGCGTTTATGGACCGCGCGCTTTTGGAAGGCGATCCGCATGCCGTGCTCGAAGGAATGCTTCTGGCGGCCTATGCCATAGGCGCAGAATACGGCTTCATCTATGTCCGGGAGGAATACCCCATTGCCGTGGAGCATTTAACCATTGCCATCGAGCAGGCGGAGAACCTGGGGCTTTTGGGTGAAAACATTCTGGGTACGGGAGTTAATTTTAAACTCTCCCTTAAAATGGGGGCGGGCGCGTTTGTGTGCGGGGAAGAGACCGCGCTCATGGCCTCCATCGAGGGAAAACGCGGCATGCCCCGGCCCCGGCCGCCCTTCCCCGCCCAGGCTGGCCTGGATGAGAAGCCAACCAATATCAATAATGTGGAAACGTTTGCCAATGTGCCGCTGATCATAAAGAACGGCGCGGATTGGTACGGCCAGGTGGGCACGGAAAACAGCAAAGGCACCAAAATCTTCTCCCTTGCCGGAAAAGTCAACAACACCGGCCTGGTGGAGGTGCCCATCGGGATTACCATCAAGGAAGTCATCTATGACATCGGCGGGGGCATTCCCAAAGGCCGTCAGTTTAAAGCCGTCCAGATGGGCGGGCCGGCCGGCGGCTGCGTGCCGGCCCAATTTATCAATCTCCCCATCGACTATGACACCATCCAGCGGGTCGGCGCAATCATGGGCTCAGGCGGAATGGTGGTGATGGACGAGAACAACTGCATGGTGGAAATCGCCCGGTTTTTCTTAAGCTTTACCCAGTCCGAATCCTGCGGCAAATGCGCCCCCTGCCGTCTGGGGACCACCCAGCTTCTGGAAACCTTAAGCCGGATCTCTTTAGGCCAGGGCCGTATTGAGGATATTGACAGCATCAAGGCGCTGGGCGAGACCATATCCGAGGCCTCCCTGTGCGGGCTCGGTCAGGCCTCTCCCAAGCCGGCGCTTTCCACGCTCAAATACTTTGAGCAGGAATACCGGGACCATATTCAGGAACACCGATGCGCCGGGGCGGTATGCGACTCCATGGTGATCTCCGCATGCCAGCACGCCTGTCCGGCAGGCATTGATGTGCCCAACTATGTGGCGGCGGTCGCTAACGGCAATTATGAAGATGCAGTTGAGATTATCCGGGAGAGGAATCCCTTTCCGGCGGTATGCGGCCGGATCTGCATCCATCCCTGTGAGTTCAAATGCCGGCGGGGGGAGTTGGATGATCCGGTGGCCATCCGATCGCTAAAGCGCTTTGCCTCGGACTGGTATTTTGAAAATGTCGGCCCGGATCGGGAGCCCTTTCCCGTGACCAAGAATGAAAAAGTGGCGGTTGTAGGGGCCGGACCGGCTGGGCTTACCTGCGCCTACTTCCTGGCGGAAATGGGGTATGAGGCCACCGTTTTCGAGGCCCAGCCCGTACCCGGCGGTATGCTTGGCATTGCCGTGCCGGAATTCCGGCTGCCAAGGCAGGTCATCGAAGAAGAGATTCAATACATTAAAAACGCGGGCGTGAGCATTCATTATAACTCTCCCATTGACGCCAATCATACCCTAAATGATCTCATGAAGGAGGGCTACAGCGCCGTATTCCTTGCCGCCGGCGCCCAGGCCAGCAAGCGCATCGGCATCCCCGGCGAGGAAGAAGGCGTGGAAGGCCTCTACTACGGGCTGAATTTTTTAAGCGACGTGCGGACCGGCAAACCCATGCCCCTTTCCGGTCGGACCGTGATTATCGGCGGCGGCAATGTGGCCCTGGATGTGGCCCGCACAGCCCTTCGCGCCGGCTCAGAGCATGTGCAGCTCTTCTGCCTGGAAAGCCGGGACCAGATGCCGGCCTGGGAGAAAGACATTATTGAGGCGGCTGATGAAGGGGTGATCCTAAACCCCGCCTGGGCACCCGATGCGATTTTTCATGAAGACAACCAGGTCACCGGCATCAGCTTTACCCGCTGCCTGGCCGTATTTGACCAGGAGGGCAAGTTTAACCCGGAATGCGACATCAACGATTACCAGTATATTGAAACCGACAATATCATCATCTCCATCGGCCAGGCCCCGGACATGTCGTTTCTGCCTGAGGACAGCCAGCTTGAGCGCGCCCTTTGGGGGAGCCTCATGGTGGATGAGAATACGCTGGCCACCAATGTGCCGGGGGTGTTCGCGGGCGGGGATTTCACCACCGGCCCGACCTATGTTATCCGGGCCATCGCCTCCGGCCGGCGGGCGGCACTGGCCATTGATAAATACCTGGCCGGTGACAAGGCCCGGATCTATATGCCGGATGAGAAAACCAAACGGGCCCAGGAAACGGGCCTTGCCCTGGAAGAGGAATCGTCCGAAGAAAAACGCCGCGTCGCGGTTGAATTTGAAAATCCGGATGAGCGGGTACGCGACTTCCGGGAGGTTGAAAAGGGATTTACCCCGGCGCAGGCCCACTTTGAAGCCATGCGGTGCCTGCGATGTGATCTTGAAAAGGAGGACAGCGAGCTATGATCCGCTCCATTACCCGGCCCAAATCCGAGGAAGAAATTGACCGGCTGCTCGAAGACGCCGGGCGCCTATTCATTATCGGCTGCGGCACCTGCGTGACCCTGACCCATACCGGCGGGGAGCCGGAGGTCGCCGCCATGAAGGACAAACTCTCGGCCAAGGGCAAAGTCATCACCGGCACCACGGTGGTGCCGGTGGCCTGCGACAACTTAACCGGCGAGATGCTAAAGGAGCTGAAAGCCCCGCTCAATCAGGCCGAGGCGCTTTTGATCATGACCTGCGCCTACGGGGTGCAGACCATCGCCCGGCAGCTCAAAAAATTTGTCGTCCCGGCACTGGATACCCTGTTTGTGGGCAAGGAAACCGCCTACGGCGAGTTCAATGAAATCTGCAAACAGTGCGGCACCTGCGTCATCGGCGAGACCGGCGGCATCTGCCCGGTGACCGCCTGCCACAAGGGTCTGGTCAACGGTCCGTGCGGCGGCACCAACAACGGCAAATGCGAAATCGATCCGGACAAGGACTGTGCCTGGACCCTGATATACAACCGATTGAATGAACTCGGCCGTCTGGAGCTCATGCGCCATTATCAGCAGCCGAGAAACCATTTGGGCGAGCCGAGCCCCGGGAAATTTAATATTTAGGGGTTGGGTGTTGGGTATTAGGTATTAGGTATTAGGTATTAGGTGTTAGGTATTGCGTGTTTGGTGGAAAAAGCAATTTGAGTTACTGATTTTTAATATATTAATGGAGAATTAACCATGCCGTCCGCATTTAAGAAAGCCCTGGACTCGGGCAAATTCGTCGTTACCTGTGAAGTCGCCCCCGGCAAAGGCACCAACCTTGAGAAAGTGGGGCATCACATAGAGCTCTTGAAAGACAAAGTCGATGCGATGAATGTGACAGACCATCAGAGCTCCGTGATGCGCTTTCCCTCCCTGGGCGGCGCTCTCATGGTCAAGGAAATGGGCGGCGAGCCCATCCTCCAGATGACCTGCCGGGACAGAAACCGGCTGGCCCTTCAGGCGGATCTTTTGTTTGCCTCAAGCCGCGGGATACATAACGTGCTGTGCCTGACCGGCGATTCCGTAATGCTGGGCGACCACAAGGAGGCCAAGGGGGTCTTTGATCTGGACTCCAGCCAGCTGGTGGCCGCTATCCGAAGTCTTGAATCCGGAAAAGACATGGCGGGCAATGAACTGGACGGGGGCGTGTCCTTCTGCGCCGGCGCCATTGTCACCCCGGAGGCCAATCCGATAGAGCCGCAGCTCATTAAATTCGAAAAAAAGATTGAGGCGGGCGCTGAGTTTATCCAGACCCAGGCCGTATATGACCTGGACAATTTTAAACGGTTTATGGACTATGCCCGCCAGTTTCCGGTCAAAATCCTGGCCGGTGTCATTCTTCTGACCTCCGCCCCAATGGCGCGGTTTATGAATAAGAATGTGGCAGGCGTTACCGTGCCCCAGAATCTGATCGACGAGATGGCCTCAGCCCCTAAAGGCGGGGCACTTGCCAAGGGCATTGCCATTGCCGGCAGGATGATCCGGCAGATCAGGGAGGAAAACATCTGCCACGGTGTTCACATCATGGCCATCGGCAAGGAAGACAAGGTTCCGGAGATTATGGAAGCCGCCGGCCTGAACGCCTGATGGCCATCCGGTTCCGCACGCATGATTGCCCAATTTCTCCTCGCCCCCTCGGTCCGACTCATTTAAAAAGGGAAGGCTTCAGCCTTCCCCGATGTCTTTTATTCTCAAAAAGCGATCTATTCCGCCGCCGCGGCATTTTTGCATAAAGTAACTCAAAAAGGCCCTGAAAATCTGTTCATACTGTCATTTCGAGCGACAGCGAGAAATCTTTTAAAAAGATTCCTCGTCACTGGCGTTCCTCGGAATGACAACTGCGTTAACAGATAGAATAACAGGATATATTGTCGAGTTCCTTAAAAAAATTTTTTTAAAAAAGCCTTGACCTCCGCCATTTTTTTGTTATATTTTAATTAAAGCTAACTTTTTGATAATATTAATTATATGTTAATTTTATTAAAAATTATTAGCTATACTTAACAAACAGGAGGCCAAGAAATGAACCGGATCAAAATGTCATTTATCGACAATGATTATGCAATCAAAGCAAGCGCTGATGTGGCCGCAGAAGATGGGAAAACCGGACTTTCAAGCTTCCTGGAGCTAATCCGGGAAGAATTGGTGACCGGTGATACGGCCTATCTGGAAATCGAGGGGCTAAACGGCAAATCCATCACCTTCAGCATTGCCGAGGCCGTTTAAGAAAGCTTCAGCCACAGCACTTTGGCCGAACCGGTCCCCGTATTTTGCCACTGGGAGGGCATCCGGGTTGTCAAATGGATGATATCACCCGCCCGCATGAAGCTTTTGGCGGCGCCGAACGCGACTTCAAGCTTTCCGTTTAACAGGTAACCGAACTCTTCTCCCTTGTGGACAAAAAAATGGGCGGGCAGAAGTTTTCCGGGCAGGACCTCAATTAAATACGCCTCAACCCGGGCACCCGAATCCAAGGGCGTGAGCTGTTTGACGATAAGCGCATCCTTGGGCATATCCGGCAGCTGAACCTCGGTGGCAGCGGCTCCCTGAAATACACAGGCATTGTCCTCCCCCGCCTTATCCTGAAAAAAAGCGCCAACCTCCACGGAAAGGATTTCCGCCATTTTCATAAGCGCAGTGATCGAGGGATAAATCTGATTGCTTTCCACCTGAGAGATGTTGCTCGGTGTCACCCCCACAAGCTTTCCCAGCTCCGATTGGGATATCCCTCGTTTGCTTCGGAGATCGCGTACCCGGGCGCCAATATCAACCTGCGCGGCTGCCCGCTGCTTCTCCGGGCTGAATGTGATGCTCAAGCCCTTGGTCCAATAGTAATGGGGGGTGTTGACCGCATCAATTTCCCGGTTTTCCGCCTTTAATACGGAAAGCGAAGTTTTGCCGCGCTTTAAGGACAACTCAATGGCCACCTGCGCGATCTGATTGATAGAGGCCTTCAGCCGCTTGGAATGCGCATCCTTTTCAATAATCCAGAAGCCGATGGTGTTTAACTCATACAATCTCGGGCAGGTATGGGTATAAAACCGGCTGATCTGCTCCTCCCCTGCCCATAGCTCCTGCATGCCGGTGAGGCTCTCAAAAACAAACCGGACATCCGCCTCAGCCTGCGAGCGAATCCGGTGAAAGTGCGCCATCACCTCTTCCGGATCATGCGGGGCTTCCACCGGGATTAACTGACAGCCCGGCGCTTCCCGGCCTTCATAAAAGCTTTGAAATACATCCGCGCCCTTGCCCTTGCCATAGGTAAAGCAGTCCAGAATCGCCAGATGCGGATTGTCGGCCAGCGGCCCCAGCTTTTCGATCAGATTTCGGGGGGAGCGGTCAAAACTCACGTAAATAAACGGCTTGTGCTGGGCTTCGGCGGATTGGATAAAATTAAGCGTGAAAACCGCGGCCAGACTCCCCGCATCATCGTACCATACCACATTATCCCCGATCAAAAGCCCGCCGAGCAAAGGGTCGAGTTCGCTCACGCCGGTGGAAATCCGCATTCGGTCCGCGCTCATGGCTGTTTTCCTTTCGGAATTTGAAATCCAGACAACTCAAGTTGTAAACCAATGTCACTCACTTTAACATTCCGCCCCTGTCATTTCGAGGAACGACAGTGACGAGAAATCTTAAAAAAATCATGCAATGACAAGATTTCTCGCTGCCGCTCAAAATGACAACCGAGCCGATTTTCGCTCTTAAGTTAATGGCATTGAGTTGTAAAGAAACTATCCGCAATGATATACAATTTAGGTAAATAGTATCGGCTTAGCAAAAACCCGTCAATTTAAAAGCGGATTTTGAAACGCCAGGAGTAAGAGTAAGATTAAGAGTAAGATTAAGACGGGGAAAAACATTATGCATAGCAGCCCCGCCTGTCCGGACAACTGCCCGGGATGCGGCCACCGGCATTTAACCGCACGGCAAAGCAGGGAGCAGAAACAGCTATGGCTAATGCAAAAACTTGCCGGGTGGACGGACTGTATCCAGTCGATACAGGCGGTGCCGGCAGGAGAGGACCTGGGCTATCGGGACAAGGTCTGCCTGTCAGCCCGCTGGGAAAATGAGCAGTGGCATATCGGCCTGCTTCATCACGATGAGGTGATCCCCATCCCTGACTGCCCGGTGCACAGCCCCCGGGTTAGAAATGCCATGGCCTGCCTGGCCCCTGCCCTGCCCCAGGCATCAGAATTTCCCATGGCCTATTATGCACAGTCCGGGGCCCAGATCACGCTTGTGCTGAAAACCAGGGAGATGCCCGCTATGCAATGGCTTCTGCCGGATCTAATCGATCAATTAAAAAAAATCGGCGTTGAAGGGCTCTGGATTCACCGCCATCCATCCGCAGGCAGGCGCGTTTTTGCCAAGAACGGGTGGGATCTGGTATGGGGAACGCCGCGATCCGTGGATAATAATGGCGTTCTTTACGGCCCCACGGCTTTTCAGCAGCTGATTCCCGGCCTTTTCGCCCAGGCCCTGTGTGCGGCGGAAGCTTTTTTTACCCCAACACGCAAAGACCTCATTTTTGATCTTTATTCCGGCATCGGCGCAAGCCTCTCCCGCTGGTCAGAAAAGTCAAGCCGTGTGCTCGGTGTCGAGTTAAGCGGGGAAAGTATTGAATGCGCGGTATACAATGCGCCGGCGGCCGTTATTTACCGGGGGACCTGCAAACACCGCCTGCCCCAGTTAACCGAAGCAATAAATGAGGCGCATAACAAACGCTATATATTTGCCAACCCGCCGCGCACCGGCCTTGAACAAAAAACCCGTGAATGGATAGGGTCAGTATGCCGGCCGGATAAACTCGCCTACCTCTCCTGCAGTGCCGGCACCTTAAATCGGGACCTTACGGCACTGGAAAATGCAGGATATGGCATTGACCGGATCATTCCCTATGATTTTTTCCCAAAAACCCATCACGTGGAGACACTGGCGCTTATCAGCCGGAAAAACCAGACATAAACTCATTCTCGAAAGATGCATCCCTTCCGGCTTTCCGCCCGGCGCCCACGCTGGGCAATATGGTCTTTAACCCCTCTCCCAAATTTATTTGGGGGAGGGATTGGGTGGGGGCATTACTCAGAAAACGCGCCCGGTTTCACCAAACGTCTGAAGCACCAGCCAGGTCTTAACATCCATCATATGCTTCGGCGCCCGGCACAAGGCCAGCGCCTCATCCGGGGAGACCAGAAAGGGATGGATGTCCTCTGAGCTTGAATTGCCGGCATTGGAAATGTCACCGCTGCATTCAACATATACCATGGACACGGACTCATCGGTCATGCCGGATGTGGAATAGACCGGCGGACTCGACTTGATCATTCGATCAACCGTCAGGCCCGTCTCCTCATACAACTCCCGGGCGCAGGCACTTTCCAGCGTCTCCCCGGAATCAACCAGGCCCGCCGGAAACCCGTACTGGTATCCGCCCAGCGGCACACGGAATTCCCTCACAACAACCAGTTTGGCGTCCTCCCTGTGCTTCGCCACGATGACGACGGCATCCGGCATTTCAAACCGGCCGCTGATAATTTTGGGCGGATCATTGCGCGACGCAATATACCAGGTGCGATCGTTTTCCGCCCGGTCCTGGTAGGCAATGGCGTATAGGTTTAAATGCCGGCAATCCGTGAGTTTTTCAAAAGAGCTGATTTTCATGCCGCAGCCGCCTCATCAGAAAGTGGATTTGTCCCAGCCGAACATTTTTGGGTCGATATCCGCAAATTCGATATAGATCCGCTGCGGGGCAATGCCCAGCGAGGACTCCAGATATTCGCAGATGGCTTTGGCATATTCCGGACACTGCTCCCGCTCAAGCCCGATACTTTTGAACTCAACATAGGCGGTTGGATTCTCATTGGCCTGAAACCGCATGGCGGCGCATGATACCAGCGATACCATCACACTTTCCTCCGGCTTTGTCAAAAGCCGGGCGGCAAAGCGGGCGGCCTCCGGAATAAAGGCTTCCCGCCCCACTTCATCAACTTCCCGGTTGGTCTCGATTTTAAAATACGGCATAATTTCCCCTTTCAAATCTCAATCGCTTACAATAAATGATAATTGCTCCTGTAGTTTCTTGTGACAACCCTGTGCTCGCCTACCGGCGTCCGGCTATCGCCACTCTGCGCCTTTTGCTCTAAAGGATGCCTTCCCAAGGTCTTTATTCTTTTGGGCTGGCCGCCGTCCACCATGACGGCGCTTTCGCCCTTGATGATATAGCACTGGTCAAATCCCAAAGAAATCGATAAAATGTCAATGTCTATAGTGAGGGCTCCTTGGCTGTGAGGTGTTTTCAATCTGAATATATGATTTCTTATTGATCCTCTCGTTAAGATCCCCGCCGCACTTGAAGAACGGCAGTTTTTTGGGTTTAACCCTTACTATTTCCCAGGTTTTGGGATTGCGGCCGGGGTAGCCTTTATATTTTTTTGCCGTTATCATATGAAGGCCGACAATAAGCTGTTAAATAAAATACGAGATGATTTTACCAACAATCTCTATCGCCCATTTGATAATTGATTGAAGTATCGACCAGGCTTTTTCCATCAATCCTTTTTCCGCAAGTTTTTCAGGCGAATGAATCCCCATTTTCATCCGCTCGGCTCTTTTTCCGGGCGCCGGATGGCTGGACAGAAAAGTATGATTGCTTCCCAGGGTCGCCAGTTTCTCCAGCGCAGAAATCGCCCCCTTTTGATCGTAGCCCTCCCGTTTCATGAATTTCAGCGCATAGGCGTCCGCCGCCTTTTCCTCTTCCTGGGAAAACTGAGCGTTTAAAAAAGCGTTTATAAAGCTGCCAAGTGCTGAGCGGGCCAGGTCCCCGACAATGTTTTGCTGGGAGGCAATCCCCTTGCGAAGGGCACTGGATGCAAGTGCCAGTTCCATCTTTTTTTTGATGTGCTTCTCAACTACATGCCCCATCTCATGGCCGATGACAAATCGCAACTCGCTGTCGTCCATCATATCCATCAGCCCGCTGTAGATTCGGATGCTGCCGTTGCCCAGGGCAAAGGCATTGACGGTCGGGGAGAGGTATACCTTATATTCAAAGGTGTAGCCGTCCTCCTGCCGATGCTCGCCGACCAAGCGGTTAAGCCGCTTTGTATACTTGCTTTCCGGCGGGGCGATCTGATTTTTCTGATCTATTTGTACGGCTGCTTTTTCTGCCAGCTGCATCACCTCTTTATCTGAGAGGGTTATCGCCTTGACCACGTCTATCCCGGCTTCTGTGGCAAGCCGCAGGTCGATATCCTCGCAGCCAGCGGAAACAAGAAAGCAAATAGCGGCAACCCAGAGAAGACGTTTCATATTTGAGCCTTTGTAAGATTCTGTCAAATAAAAAGGGCAGACCAGCGTTACCTGATCCACCCCTATTTATATCAAAAGGTTATATATGGCACGCCCGGCAGGATTCGAACCTGCGACCTACGGATTCGAAGTCCGGCGCTCTATCCAGCTGAGCTACGGGCGCTTGTTGGTTAAATGGGGTGAGTGATGGGACTTGAACCCACGGCCACCAGGGCCACAACCTGGTGCTCTGCCAACTGAGCTACACTCACCATAAAATTATTTTATCTAACAAAGTATTATGACCATTTCAAGGAATTTTTCAAGCCTATTTCATGGATGATGCCTGCATCCGCCCGCAAAACTTGTTATTGACCTTATCCGCCATTTTTATTAAATATTTTTATTTAAATACTAATAAATTGCGGGGATTCCATGAACCAGCTTCAGATATTTATTATGCGTGCGGCCTTAGGGGGAATTTTTGCTGTCATCCTGACCAGAATTTTCCGGCCTGAAGCAGGCGCTCCGGCCATGATCGGGCTGGCCATCATCCTGGTGGGGCTGGCCTACGTGCTTGAGTTCTTCAGAAAGAAAAAATCCTAATATCAGCGGGTGGCAACCGATTTGAAACAAATTATTCTGGGCACCGCCGGCCATATCGACCACGGCAAAACAAGTCTGATCAAAGCGGTCAGCGGCATTGACACCGACCGGCTGAAGGAAGAAAAGCAGCGCGGCATTACCATTGAACTGGGATTTGCCGCCATTGACCTGCCCAGCGGCATCCATGTCGGCGTGGTGGATGTGCCCGGCCATGAAAAATTTGTTAAAAATATGGTGGCCGGCGCATCGGGGATTGACGTGGTGGCCATGATAATTGCCGCAGATGAAGGGGTTATGCCCCAGACCCGCGAGCACCTTGAAATCTGCCATTTGCTGGGCGTAGAATATGGTTTTGTGGCCCTGACCAAAATCGACATGGTGGATGAGGAATGGCTGGAACTGGTGACCGAGGATGTAAAAGAATTCACCCAGGAGACCTTCCTGGAAAACGCGCCGATTGTACCGGTTTCCGCCATAAGCAAAGAGGGCACGGACCAGTTTCTTAAAACTTTGGACGAATACTGCAGCCAGATACCGGACCGGGAGCCCACCAGCCTTTTCCGCCTGCCCGCAGACCGGGTATTCACCATTAAGGGATTCGGCACGGTGATCACCGGTACCCTCATCTCCGGCAAAATACAAACCGGGGAGACGGTAATGATATATCCCTCGGGCATTAAGACCAAAGTGAGGGGCCTGCAGGTCCACGACCAGTCGGTCGGTGAGGCGGAGGCCGGCATGCGAACCGCCATCAACTTCCAGGGAATTGAAAAGGCAACGGTCAATCGCGGCGATGTCGTGGCACGGCCGGATACCCTGCGCCCAAGCTACATGCTGGATGTTTTTTTCCATTATCTGGAAAGCAATGAGCGGCCGATCAAAAACCGGGAGCAGGTCCGATTCCACACCGGCACCAATGAAATTTCATGCAATATCATACTGCTGGACCGCGAAGAGCTTATTCCCGGAGAAGATGCCATTGTGCAGCTGCGGCTGGACAGTCCGGTGGCCTGTGTGCGCGATGACCGCTATGTGGTGCGCAGCTATTCACCGGTCCGCACCCTGGGCGGCGGCCCGATTTTGAACCCCATCCCCAAAAAGCACAAACGGTTTCGGAAAGATATGGTTGAGCGTTTGCAGACCCTGATGACCGAAGACCCGGAAACGCTTATTGATTTTCATGTACACGCGGCCGGCTACAGCGAGCTGTCCATCATGGATCTTATCCTCATGACCAATCTTTCGGCCAATCAGCTTGAGAACACGCTACAGTCTCTTCTCTCAAAACAGAGCATCATTCAGACGGATAAAGACCCCAAGCGCTATATTCACAAAAACACGCTGGACCATTTTAAAAATGAAGTGATCCGGCGCCTTGGCGAGTACCATGCCAAACACCCCTTAAAGGCCGGCATGCCGAAAGGTGAGCTGAAATCCAAATTCCCGCCGGTGATGAGCCATAAACTATTCAACCAGCTCATCCATCGGATGGCGCAGAGCAATGCCATCTGTCAAACAGAAAGCAACATCCGGCTGCCTGATCATGAGGTGCGGCTGGCGGCGGATGAATCCGATCTTCAGGAAAAGATTCTTGATATTTTAAAGCGGGAGGGGCTGCAGCCCCCGGTTTTCAAGGATCTGGTCAGCCAGTTGAACATCCGCCCGGAAACCGCCAAAAACATCCTCATGCTTCTGGTCAATGAGGGAAAAGTGGTCAAGGCCAAAGAAGAGCTTTTTTTTCACGCAGATGCCATCAATGAGCTAAAGACCCGGCTGGTGGCATACCTGAAATCAAACGGCGAGATCAGCACCCCGGAATTCAAGGAGATGACCGCAACTTCGAGAAAATACACTATCCCGTTGCTTGAGTATTTGGATTCCGCCAATATTACCATACGCGTGGGGGATAACCGCAAACTGCGAAAATCCGCAGATCCCGTCTCAGCCGGAAAAGGTGCATAGGGCAGCTAACCATGCGCCGGTCAGGGCCGGGACCAACTCAAAGGAGAGAACATCGTGAGTGCAACAAACAGCGGCAAAACTGAAATACAGGATGCAGAATTTAAAAAATTCGCCTGGCTCCGCATCGTCGGCGCCATTGCCATTGCTGTAGCCGTTTTATGGGGAATCACCTGGATCATCAATGCGCTGGATTTATCCAGGGCCCGGAACACTGCGGGCACAAGTGTCTCTTCACAAAATCATGGCGGCCAATTATCTTCCGAAGCAGCGAATCAAGGAGAAGAAAACGCCGCCGCTGCCGGGGAGGCCTCCGGTACCCATGCATCGGGCGACGAAGCCTCTCCGGGTCCCGAAACCCATGATATGGAAAAATCTGCCGAAACGACACATGGAAAAACCGGCAAAGAATATGAAACCACAGGAGCGTTTTTTGTCGATTCCCTGATCGAGCCCATCAATTACGAGGTCAATGAACGGTTCTGGGGCTGGCGGCCGAATGACATCATCAATATCACGGACAATGTCAATGAAATCCAGAGGGGGGTCCTTGAAGTCACCCGCCGCGCCACTGTTGCGCTCACCGAGAAAATATCCCGGGCCGGCAGCGCATCGGCCTTAAACCCACTTCTTGAAGATGCGATGAATATCTTTATGATTTCTTCGGAGAGCTACTGGATGCCCTCGGCGGAGGCGGAATACAACAAAGCCATTGACAACCTGAAAACATACAAAAAACAGTTGATCCGAAACGAAGCCGTCTTCTACACCCGCTCTGACAGCCTGATTCCGCTGCTCCAGACACTGGAGGATCTCCTGGGCAGCTGCGACGAAAACCTCGTTAAACAGAAAGAGGACAACGGAGAACCGGTCAGCACGTTTCAGGCGGACAATTATTTTTATTATGCCAAAGGGGTGGCCATGGCCATGACCACCATTCTGCATGCGGTGGATAAGGAGTTTGCCGGATTGCTTGAAACCCGAAATGCCAAGGGTATCATGCGCCATGCCGTTGAATCCGCCCATCATGCGGCCGAACTGAAACCCTGGCTCATGGTGACCGAGGCGAGTCTAAACGGCATTCTGGCCAACCACCGGGCCAATATGGCCGCCCATATCAGCCATGCGCGCTATTATTTGGGACTTATGGTAAAGACGTTGTCGACGTAGGATATAAGGTATAGGGTGTAAGGTATAAGGTGTAGGGTATAGGGTATAGGGTATAGGGTGTAGGGTTTGTTAAATCCATTGGATTAAAGCGGCGGCGATGCTGTCCGCGTATAAGAGCCCCTGCCGGGTCAGCGCACACCGGCCGTCCGCCACCGCCAAATACCCCGCTTCCTGACAACGGGTCAACACCTCCTGAAACTTGATCTGAAAATCCACGGCAAACCGGGTTTCAAACGATTCCAGAGAAATGCCTTCGGCCTGCCGCAGCCCCAGAAAAATCACCTCCATCATTTCCTGCGCCGGGGTCAGGTCCTCGCTTTCTTCAATTGCCAGACCGCCGGAGTTTATGCCTGCCACGTAATCTTTAACCGAGGCGATATTCCAGTACCGCCGATGATCCAGGTAGCTGTGCGCGGCCGGCCCGAGACCGATGTAAGGTATGTGGCGCCAATACTTCTGGTTATGCCGGGATCTTTTATCTGTTTTTATGGCATAATTTGAAATCTCATAATGATCATAGCCTTGCCCCAGAAGAAAATCATGGGTGACAAGGAAAAGCTCGCCGCAGGCCGCTTCTGACAGAGGCGCAAATCGGTTCTGTTTCAGAGCTTCGGCCATGGGCGTGCCGGTTGGATAGGTTAAGAGATAGCAGGAAAGATGGGCCGGAGAAAAATCCAGGGCAGATGACAGCTCCCTGTGCCAGCCTTCAATTGTCTGGCCGGGCAGTCCGTAGATTAAATCCAGGCCGATATTCTCATAACCCGCTTTCCGGGCTTTACGCAGAACTTCAACGGATTGCGCGCCGGAATGGATGCGGCCCAAGAATCCTAAATTTTCGTCATCAAAGGACTGCACGCCGATATTTATCCGGTTTATCGCGGCTGCGCGATAATGTTTGAGCAAATCCGCTGAAACCGTGCCCGGATTGACCTCCATGGTGATTTCAGCGTCTCTTGAAATATCAAAACAATTGAACAGGGTTTCAATCAGATGCCGAATCTGGCGGTCATCAAGCAAAGACGGGGTTCCGCCGCCGATATAGACCGTATCATAGGGACCTTCGGGTTTGGGCACCGATCGGATTTCCGAGCAAAGGGCGTTAAGCCAGGCGGGCAGCCAATCGGTTTCTGTAACAGAATAAAAATCGCAGTACGGACACTTGCGCCGGCAGAACGGCACGTGCACGTAAATGCCGGGCAAATTTGAACCGCTATTTTTATCCCCCGCCATCAGATGAAGCGCTTCATCAGATCGCTGATCACGGCATCCGCATTGTCCGGGGTGATCCCGTACTGGCGGCAGGTATCCTCCGCCTGCCGGCAAAGCCCGGCATTGTCCAGATCGCTTAACCGGGAGAACAGGCCCAGGCGCCGGCCCACCTGATAAAGCATCCGCTGGTGCGGCGGCATATTGAGAAACGTGCGCAGGGTCTCCATCATGGCGGGCTTGTCCTCCGGGAGCTTGCCCTCCATTTCCTGGAAAAGATTCAGAATATGATCACTTCTGATCTTGCTCTGAATACCATCCAGGTTTTCCAAAAGGAGCAGCAGTTCCTGAATCGTCTCATAATCGGTCAGTTTTTCAAACCGGCCGGATTCATAGTCTTCAGCCAAAGGCACACTGCCGGGAATGGCCAGGGTCCGAATCCTTATAAAATCCGGATTGATCTGATTTAAGGCATCCGCGGTTTCCAGGGCATGGGTCCGGGAAAGCGCCCTTCCCCCTAAGCCCGGCATGATGTATTCGGACAACTCGATGCCCGCCCGAACAACCTTTTGCCCGGCCTTGATATGCTTTTCCTTGGTAGTGCCTTTTCTGACCATGTCCAGAACCTCGTCCGAACCGGATTCCAGGCCGATATGGATTCGGTTTAAGCCGGCATTTCGCATCTCCTTTAATTCTTCATCCTTTATCCGGGTCACGGTATGGGACCTGGCATATGATGTGATCCGAATGATCGCCGGAAACCGCTCTTTTAAATGCTGCAAGATCTCAATCATATTTTGCGGCTTGATGATCAGGGTGTTTGCATCCTGTAAAAATACGGATTCCATGCCGGCCGCATACCAGTTTAAGGCCGCCATAAAGGCCTGCCGCTGACCCGCCGGCAATTTGGCATTATAGGCATCAATATCATCCCGGGAAATCCGGCCGGAACCGTCGCTCATCTGCTTTAGCGCCTGAATATGCTCGTAAACCGTATCAATATCCTTTAAGATATGCTCAGTCGGCCGCAGGGAAAACTTTTCGCCTTTGTAGACCGGACAGAACTTGCATTTATTCCAGGGGCAGTTGCGGGTCACCCGGATCAAAAGGCTGTAGGCCTCGCTCGGCGGCCGAATCGGGCCCTGCTCGAAGCCCTTGTATTCTTCTGTTTTTTTTGCTTTTTTACTCATTCGTAGACACTCCCTGTGAATCCGATAAAATTTTTAAAATTGACGGCTTCGCAAAAAGTCCAATATCTTTGTTGCGCTGCATCCCTCGGAATTTCACGTACGCGTCAGTACGCTGCATTCCTCGGGATTTGCGCGCCGCGATCTTGAACTTTTTTCTTTGCCGTCCCAGAATCGACTTTTAACGAGTCCATCAAATGCCAATTGAAAAACGAAATAAAAATACTGTAAAAAGAAAAAGTAACACATAAATCGGGAGTTTCAAAAAAAGCTGGATACGGAGATTTCAAAAGCGCTTATGAAAAAAATCATCATCGGCTCATGCGCAATGCTTTTACTGGCTGCGCTGGTCTTTGCCTACGCGGCATTTGACCTTTACCGGTACATGCACGCGCCCATAAAAAAAAACAAGCCGGCTATGGCCTCGTTTACCATATCGCCCGGCGATAATTTTGACCGCATCACAGAAAAACTGCAAGACAAAGGCCTTGTTAAGGCTCCCCTTAAATTTAAACTTATCGCCCGATGGAAGGGAGCTGAGCGAAAAATTCAGGCCGGCCAATACCGGCTGTCAAACCAAATGACGCCGCTTGAGCTCCTTGATGCCTTAGCCCGGGGCCAGGTAATTCTCTACCACGTAACGATCCCGGAGGGGTTTAATGTCCGGCAGGTGGGCAGCAAACTGGCATCTGCCGGCCTGGCGGATTTTGAGACCTTCCTGGCCGCAGCCACCAGCCCGGCATTGAGCCGGCGCTTAGGCCTGCCCGCGGATACGGTTGAAGGCTATCTTTTCCCGGAGACATATGCATTTGCGCAGACCGCTACGCCTGAAAAGATTATTAAAGCCATGGTCGCGGAGCTGCGGACGAATTTTCCGGCCGAATGGCGGAAACGGGCCGAGGAAACCGGCTTTTCCGTACACGAAGTGATAACGCTTGCCTCGATTATCGAAAAAGAAACCGGGGTTGCGGATGAACGCCCCATTATCGCTTCGGTTTTCCACAACCGGCTGGACAGGAACATGCGCTTGGAGAGCGATCCCACGGTGATCTACGGCATCCAGGACTTTGACGGCAACCTGACCCGGGCGGATTTGAAAAAGCCAACCCCATATAACACCTATCAAATAAGGGGCTTGCCGCCGGGCCCCATAGCAAACCCCGGCAGGGCATCGATCCGGGCCGCGATTTATCCGGCAGATACGGATTATTTATATTTTGTGGCCAAACCGGACCGCACCCATTATTTTTCAGAAACTTTAAAAGAGCATAATCAAGCGGTCAGAAAATATCAGCTATCTTCTGGCCGCCCTTGAGTAAACATCCAGGGCCAAAGCCTCGGGCGTAATTTTCTCGCTGCCAACCAGATGAAAGCCAAGTCCGGCGATCATGGCGGCATTATCCCCGCACAAGTCTATTTCCGGCATAAACAGGCGGCGGCCGGCCGCATCCGCCGCTACTTCCAGCGCTTCCCGAAGCTTTTTATTGGCCGCCACGCCCCCGACAAGCGCGATATTCACACAGCCGGTTTGCTCAGCCGCATGCATGAGCTTGTAGACCAGCACCTCGATGACCGCTGCCTGAAATTCTGCGGCAATATCCGGAATTAGCTCGCGACAGGTTTCCGGATGCGTCTGGATAAAGCGGTTTACCGCGGTTTTAATGCCGCTGAAGCTGAAATCAGATGCATCCTTATCCATATAGGCCCGGGGGAATTGGATGTTGCCGGGTGTCCCGCGGTCGGCCAGCTCGGATATGACCCTGCCGCCGGGATAGCCCAGCCCGAGCATTTTGGCCACTTTATCAAACGCCTCGCCTGCAGCATCATCCAATGTCTGCCCCAGGCAGCGCATATGTTGATGGGATGATACGTGATAGATGCTGGTATGTCCGCCGGAGGCCAGAAGCGCTACATAGGGAAACGCAGGCGCTTGCGCACCCAAAAACACCGAATAAATATGGGCTTCCAGGTGATTGACCCCGACCCAGGGGATGCCCCGGGCATAGGCAAAGGCTTTGGCAAAATTAAACCCCACAAGTAGCGCACCCACCAGCCCCGGCCCCCGGGTGACGGCCACGGCATCCACGCGGTCTTCATCGACCCCGGCTCTTTCAAGGGCCTCCCGGACCACCGGCACGATGGCTTCGATATGCTTTCTTGAGGCCAGCTCCGGCACTACCCCGCCATAGGGATTATGCACCGAGACCTGGGAAGCCACCACCGAGGATAGCACCCGGTCCCCGTTTTCAACCACGGCTGCCGCGGTTTCATCACATGAGGTTTCAATGCCCAGTATTTTCATTGTGACCGTCTTAATCTTAATCCCTTAGGCAACTTACCGTCCTGGCAAAACTACTAAATAGGGCCGATTCCTTTAAGTCCCCCTTTTGAAAGGGGGATTTATGGGGATTTTTCATCATGGCACGTTATAAATCCCCCCAAGCCGACCCTTTTCCAAAGGAAAAATAAGGAAAAGGTTTTATAAAGCCTGTTACTTTCTGCAAAAATCCCGCTGCGGCAGCATAAACCGCTTCCATAAAAAAAGCCGGACAAAAGCATTCGATTGCTTACGTTCCGGCTGAACTCATGAGCTGTATATGATATGCTGATTATCGCCGTTTTTTCCGCTTACCCGACGGGCGCGCTGCGGATATGCCTCACGTCCGGCAAGTATTGGATGCGGCCTGCCCCTTTGCGATCCATTCAAGGAACTTTTTGCAGGCGGTTTTAATTCTTAGAATGGGCCCCTTAGCACTCTTCATTGTGCTTTACCCATTGAATACGACTTGCCGAATTCTTTGGCTGACGGACGATCCGGCCGATGATGTATGCCTTTTCATTCATGCCGGCGACCCGCTCCACCACATCCTGGGCCGCATCTTCCGGAACAATGGCGATCAGACCGATGCCGTTGTTAAAGGTCCGCCACATTTCCTCATCTGCGACATTGCCGGCTTTCTGCAGGTAGGTGAAAATGGGCGGCACCTCCCAGGAGCCGTGAAAAATTTCAACCCCGCAGGCGGCGGGAACAATTCTTATCACATTTTCCACGATTCCGCCGCCGGTGATATGGGCCAGCCCGTGAACCGGCAGATCTTTGCACAGTCGGCGGATAATATCGGTATAAATCCTGGTGGGCTCAAGCAGCGCCTCGCCAAGCGGCCTGCCCAGCTCTTCAATATAATCGGTGACATTTAGATTCAGTATGTCAAAACAGATCTTTCGGACCAGAGAATAGCCGTTACTGTGAAGCCCTGAGGAGGAAATGCCCACCAGCTTGTGGCCGACCCGGATTTCCGAACCATCCACAATTTTGTCGTTATCCACAATCCCCACGGAAAACCCGGCCAGATCATACTCGTTCTTATTATAGAATCCCGGCATCTCGGCGGTTTCCCCGGCAATCAGAGCACACTGGGCCTCGCGGCAGCCTTCGGCGATGCCCTCGATAATCTGCTCAGCCACCTTTGACCGCAATTCCCCCATAGACAGATAATCCAGAAAAAAAAGCGGCCGGGCGCCCTGCACTGCCACGTCATTGACGCACATGGCGACCAGGTCAATGCCAACGGTATCGTGCTTTTCCATCATAAAGGCGATCTTTAGCTTGGTCCCCACCCCGTCCGTGGAACTGACCAGCACGGGATTTTCCATGCCCCCGGTGTTAAGGGAATACATCCCCCCGAAACCGCCGATTTCACCCATAACACCGGTACGGGGGGTTTTTGCGGCGATTTTCTTGATGGCCCGCACAAAATCGCTGGCTTTGTCAATATCCACACCAGCGTCCGCGTATGTTAAGGATTTATCCGAATTACTCATTTGACCTTGCCGTTTCTTGGTTTATAATTACCGGAAAAATAGAGATTAATAGCCCGAACCACAGGAAATGTCAAAACAAAATTTTTGACATCACCCGGTCACTAGTGTAATTAACTCCAAATCAAACCTATTATCATATCCGGAGATCACGCAAGAGGTTAAAAATGAAAAAATTCGCAAGGCTGGACCGGCTGCCGCCCTATGTATTTGCAGCGGTCAACGAAACCAAAATGGAAGCCCGTCATGCCGGGGAGGATATTGTTGACCTGGGCATGGGTAATCCCGATCAAGGCACCCCGCAGCATATTGTCGACAAGCTGATCGAAGCGGTACAGAAGCCCCATAACCATCGATATTCAGCGTCAATGGGCATCAAAAAACTCCGAATGGCCATTTCCGACTGGTACAAGCGGCGATATGACGTGGACGTTGATCCGGAGAGCGAAACCATCGCCACCATCGGGGCCAAAGAGGGGATATCACACCTGATGCTGGTAACAACGGGCCCCGGGGATGTGGTTTTTGCGCCGAACCCCACCTATCCGATTCATCCATATTCGGCGATTATTGCCGGTGCTGATGTGCGCGGCATCCCGGTGGGGCCGGAGAGCGATTTCTTTGAGAACCTCATCAATGCCACCAAACAGACCTGGCCCAAACCCAAGGTATTGATTATCAGCTATCCGCACAACCCGACGACGGAAACTGTGGATCTTGATTTTTTTCAGAAAATTGTCGATTATGCCAAAGAGCACGACACCCTGGTTATCCATGACCTTGCGTATGCGGATCTCGCCTTTGACGGATATAAGCCCCCGAGCTTTCTGCAGGCCAAAGGGGCCAAGGACGTGGGCGTGGAATTCTTTTCCCTGTCCAAGAGTTACAATATGCCCGGCTGGCGTGTCGGATTCTGCGTGGGCAACCCCGTGGCCGTTCATGCGCTGCGCCGGATCAAGAGCTATCTGGACTACGGCATGTTCCAGCCGATCCAGATTGCGGCCATTATTGCTTTAAACGGCCCGCAGGACTGTGTTTCGGAAATCGTTGACACCTACAGGGAGCGACGGGATACCCTCATCCGGGGGCTGGAACGGATCGGCTGGGATATCCCCTCCCCCAAGGCCACCATGTTCGTGTGGGGAAAAATTCCGGAGCAGTATCGACAGATGGGCTCTCTTGAATTCTCAAAACTACTCATCCGGGAAGCCAAAGTGGCCGTGTCGCCGGGCATCGGATTCGGCGAATACGGGGACGATTATGTCCGCTTTTCCCTGATTGAAAACAGCATGCGGATCAACCAGGCCATCCGCGGCATCAAAAAGATCCTTTAATATGGCACAAACGTTCGGCATCGGAATATTGGGGCTGGGCACGGTCGGCACCGGCGCGGCCCGGCTCTTAACAAAAAACCAGGCCCTGATCACCAAGCGGCTGGGCGCTATCCTGCATATCCAGCGCGCAGCGGATTTAGACATTGAAACCGACAGGGGCGTGAAATTTGGCGAAGGCGTACTCACCACCAATGCCTATGATGTGATCAATGATCCAAAGGTCGATATCGTTCTGGAAATGATCGGCGGCAAGGAGATTGCGCTTGAGCTGATCTATGCGGCCATTGACAGCGGCAAGCATGTGGTTACGGCCAACAAGGCCCTTCTGGCGGAAAAGGGCGTGGAGATATGCCGCAGGGCCACCGCAGCCGGGATAAATGTTGCCTTTGAGCCGAGCGTGGGCGGTTGCATGCCGATTATCAAAACCCTTCGGGAAAGCCTGGTCGGCGACCGAATCGAATCCATTGGCGGCATTTTAAACGGCACCAGCAATTATATCCTCTCAAAGATCACCGCGGAGGGCTCCTCGTTTGCCGATGCCCTGGCCGAAGCCCAGGCCCGCGGGTATGCGGAGGCCGACCCGGGCCTTGATGTGGACGGCATTGACACGGCCCATAAACTGGCGATCATTTCGGCCATGACCTACGGGATGGCGTTTAACTTTGAAGATATCTATGTGGAAGGCATTTCCGGAATTACCCCCCTGGATATCGAATTTGCCGACCAGTGCGGATATAAAATCAAGCTTTTGGCCATCACCAAGTTCGACAGTGCCAAGGAAGCGGTTGAGGTGCGCGTCCATCCCACCATGATTCCGGACAGCAATCCGCTCTCCAAAGTGGACGGCACGCTCAATGCGGTCACCATTTCAGGCGATGCGGTGGGCAAAATGATGCTCTACGGCCACGGCGCGGGCATGATGCCCACCGCCAATGCGGTACTGAGCGATATCGTGGATATTGCCCGCACCCTTCAGACCGGGGGCGGCATCCGGGTGCCCATGCTCTCCTTTCAAATGGAGAACATCAGAAACATCGCGGTGCGACCCATCGACGAGATATCCACCCACTATTACTTCCGGTTCTCCGCCATGGATCGGCCCGGGGTATTATCAAAAATATCCGGCATCCTGGGTGAGCACGAAATCAGCATCAAGTCGGTTCACCAGATCGAACAGGAACTAAACGGCGGGGTGCCGATATTTATGCTGACCCATTCGGCCCGGGAAGCCCAGGTTAAAGCTGCTTTGGCCAAAATTTCGGCCCTGGATGTGATCACTGATCAGCCGGTGCTTATCCGGATCGAAGAAAATCAGAGTTAAGTCAATGTCATTAACTTAAAGTTTCCATTTATCTCCTTCTCCCGCTGGGAGAGGGTTGGGATGAGGGTAAAAAAAATCTAAGTTGATGACATTGGGAGTTAAGTTACAAAAGAACCTTTTTGCCAGAAATGTGAGACGATATGCATATACTCTGCTCAGACCTTGAAGGGGTGTTTGTCCCTGAAATATGGATCAATGTGGCCCAAAAAACCGGTATTGAAGAATTGAAGCTGACCACCCGGGATATCTCCGACTACGACGTATTAATGGGAAAACGCCTTTCCGTGATGGCCGAGCATAACCTGAAGCTTCCGGACATCCAGGCCGTCATCCGGGAGATGGAGCCCCTTGAGGGCGCTTTTGAGTTTCTGGAGTGGATCCGCGAGCGGTATCAGATTATCATCGTGTCAGATACATTTGTGGAATTTGCCGGCCCCCTGATGAAAAAACTCAACTGGCCCACCCTGTTCTGCAATTCGCTCACTGTATCTGATGACGGCCGGGTCATCGGGTATAAACTCCGGCAGAACGACGGGAAACGAAAAACCACCCTGGCCTTAAAAAGCCTCAATTTCAGCGTTGTGGCCTTTGGGGATTCCTACAATGATATCAGCATGTTGAAAGAGGCCGACGCCGCTTTTTTATTCCGGCCGCCGGAAAATGTCACAGAGGAATTTCCGAAAATTCCCTTTACCCAAACCTATGACGGTCTGAAAACCCTTATCAAGGAAGCCACTGCCGCCTGATGCGCCTGCCCGACTTTTCAAACATCTCTGTTTTGGTTATTGGCGATCTGATGGTGGATGAATACCTGTGGGGCGAAGTGGACAGAATCTCGCCCGAGGCACCGGTGCCGGTTGTCAATATCCAAAGGGAAAGCTATACCCTGGGCGGAGCGGGCAATGTGGTGAACAATCTGGTTGAACTCGGGGCGCAGGTATCAATCATAGGCATTGCCGGTTCCGATCAGTGGGGGCACCTGCTGCTCGAACACCTCAAACGGTTAAACATTGATGTCGCCGGCGTCATTCAGGACGGCGGCCGGCCGACGGTTCGAAAAACCCGGATTATTGGCGCCAACCAGCAAATGCTTCGCATTGACCGGGAAGACCACTCGCCGCTTCACCAGCACTACTTCAATCCCATATACAGCCGGCTGGAAGAAAAAATCCCATCCGCGGATGCGGTTATTGTTTCAGATTACGGCAAAGGCCTGATCACCGATCATCTAATGGAGTCGATCGCCGCCATAGCCCAACATCATCAGAAACCGGTTATTGCAGATCCCAAAGGGATGGTGTTTACCAAGTACACGGGCGTTACCCTGCTGACCCCCAATAAAAAGGAAGCCGGTCTGGCCGCAGGCATCGACATCACGGATGACGAGACGCTGATGCGCGCGGGCAGACGATTGATGGATCAGGCGCAGCCGGAAGCCCTGCTCATTACCTGCGGCAAAGAGGGTATGGTGCTGATCCAAAAAAACCAAGCTCCTTATTGGATCAAAGCCAAAGCCAAACAGGTGTTTGATGTCTCCGGCGCCGGCGACACGGTGGTCGCCATGATGGGATTGGGGATTGCCTCCGGTCTGACCCTGGCTGAGAGCGCATCCCTTGCCAATACCGCTGCCGGCATCGTGGTGGGCAAGATCGGCACAGCTACGGTCTCCTTGGCAGAACTGGAAGAGAATTTATAAGAGAACCGATTGAATGGTTAGGATAAATTTATTCTATATAATTTTGGGGTCAGGCACAGTGACCTGTAGGCTAAGGGTATTATGCCGGGATTTGGTAGGGTCGGCCACCGTGCCGACCTATATCAAGGCGGGCACGGTGGCCCGCCCTTCTACAAGGGGATTGCTTGGTGCCAAACCGTCGTAGGGTCGGCCACCGTAACGACCGGCTAAGCTCTAACAGACCGATATTTAGGATTTTTACCATCCAGAAAACTAACAAACTATGCTCCCCATTACCAAAAAGCCAAACGGCATCCTCTTACACCTTTACGTGCAGCCCAAATCCGCCAAAAATGCCATCGCCGGCCTTTACAACGATGCCCTGAAAATCCGCATCACCGCCCCGCCGACAGACAATAAGGCCAACCAGATGTGCCTTAAATTCCTGGCCAAAGAGCTGTCCCTGCCCAAATCAAGCCTTGAAATCGTCTCGGGCCAGACCAGCCGCAGCAAGCAGGTTTTCATCCCCTACACAAGCGAAACTTCAAAAAATAAACAAGAAAAACAGCTGATTGAAAAAATAACCCGCCTGATTAAATAAGATTGAATAAAAGGGGGTTGACACCAACCAAAATACAAGTTATTAATATGTTTTTAGTTGATGCGGGGTGGAGCAGTCAGGTAGCTCGTCGGGCTCATAACCCGAAGGTCACAGGTTCGAATCCTGTCCCCGCTACCAAAAAAAATTA